>NZ_JAUBTU010000091.1:0-28434 GCF_036705085.1 Microcoleus sp. B6-A1 | reverse complement strand
CAAGCCCCCGGATTCATCTCGCGCAAGTCAATTCTAAAATCTAAAATCTAAAATCTAAAATCGCGCAATCGATTGACCGAAAGCATCCAGGATACAAGCCCCCGGATTCATCTCGCGCAAGTCAATTCTAAAATCTAAAATCTAAAATCTAAAATCGCGCAATCGATTGACTCAGCCAGTGATGGGTCAAGGGTACAGGGGGAAACAACCGACTCGCACTAAATTCCTTCCCTTAAAACTTGCACCACAAATCCGCTTAACGAGGCATATATTCGGTTAAGGTGCTTTTTGTACGTCTAAAGTTAGATTTGTGGGGCAACTCCCGCCAATAATTAAAAACTTATGCTGGAAAAGGCATTAACCGCCCGTAGGCTGAATCTAAGGGCGATTTTGTCCTGGTTCGGGTTATTGTGTTTGATAAAATCAGAAGTTATCCTTGCTTTAGCTGAATAACTAAGTAGGTAGAGGGATATATAATGACAACCAACAACATTATTTTGAGTTACTTAGGCCCGCGAGAAATTGAGGTCAATAGACCCACTGTCTTAGTTGGCACTTTTGACAAAAATCTAGTGGCAGCGATTTCAGCAACAGAAGGCTCCAATGCCCTGAATGTAGGGAGAAATCTCTCTAGAGGCATTTGGAACATCAGTTTAGAAAAAGGATTCGATAGCGCCGGAACTCGCACACTGCAGGTGAGGGCAAGCGATAAGACCGGCAAAGTTATCGGCCAACAAACAATTAACATCAAAGTTAATCCTGCTTCTCAATCACCCGCTCAGTTTTTTACGTTAATTACTCTCAGAGATACCGCATTCAAAGTCGGAACACTGCCCGCAAGCAATCTTAACAACCTGCAAAAAGCGGAAATAGCAGCCGGTAAAATTTATCAAATTAGGGACTACGAGTTAGAAGATGGACATCTGAATGTTCAACTAAATAATCCAATTCCTCCGGTGGGAACCTCTGGCTTTTTCTACGAAAAACACGTACTTATAACCAAAGGCGCAAAAATTCTCATATTCGATCGCGCCGAGTTGCCGACCCCGCCGCCTGGAATGCAGTTACTGTGGGTGATAAAAAAGACCTGGTTAAAGTTCACCCCCGCAGATTCTGGAACTTTAGGCCAAACTCAGAAATTACAATTTAACCCAGGAGAAACTTTCAATCTTCTCGGCTACGCAAGCGTGGAAAACCATTTCCGAGTCGCTTTTGCTCGGGCAGTTCCTAACTTAGGAACTTCGGGATTTCTGTACTGGCTGCACGTCCAAATTTTGCGAGACGGGAGGGGAATTGAGTATGATAGAAATGCAGTTACGATGACAATCATCAAAACAACTGTGTTTAAAAAGCGCCCGGTAAATGCGGCTAGCCTGCCACCCGAAGAAAAAATTACCTTGCCGGCGGGAATGATTTACGGAATTGCCGGATTCTTGATCGAACAAAGCCACATTAAAGTCTCGCTGACCGAAAATTTGCCGCAATTTGGCAATACAGGTTTCATTTATCCCGATTTTGTGCAATTCAGCCGCGGTGGCAAATCTTTTAATCCCGCTGTGAATTTAACTTATCAAGGGCCGTCAGAAGTTTTAGTAAATCAGCCGATCGTCCTTCGGGGTACTTTTGACCGAGAAAAAACAGCAAAAATTGAGGTGATAGCTGAGGATAAATTTCCCCTAAGCGTCACGCTAAACCAAGAGGCCAGCACTTGGCAAGTTAATTTGTCTAAAGGATTTAGCATAGCTGGATCTCGGTGGCTCAGGTTGCGGGCAACTGACAGCAAAGGCAACGTTACTGGCAGCCAAATAATTTACATTGCCGTAACTTCCGATCCGCTAACTGTCGGACGAGGTTTGACTTTAAAGATACTTTCTGACACTTTGTTTAAGGTAGCTCCCCTTGATTCTTCCCGGCTCAACAATCAGCAAAAAGTTGTTGTCAAAGCAGGCCAGACTTTGACGGTTAGCAAATACGGATTTATTGACGGGCATCTCAAGGTGGTTGTGGATTCAGCAATTTCGCCGATCGGCACTTTTGGCTATTTTTCTGAACCCGACGTTCAGTTGGCAAAAGGTACTCAAATCCTAAAATTTAACCTGGCTGACGTACCGAATAGCAACGTCAGCGCTCAACTTTTGGTAACTCAAACAACTCTGATTAAAGCTAAACCCGAAGATTCATCGAAACTGCCTGCAGATCAAATGGCTGACCTACTTTTAGGCACTACCTATGCCATTACTGGTTATGCCTGCATTTTGGGACATTTCCGAGTAACTCTCGCCGAATCTATTCCCGGTTTCGGCAATATCGGATTTATTTATTGGCAGGACGTTAAAATTAAAAAAGACGGCAAAGAAGTTCCCTTTGACCCGGATGCTTTGACGATGACAATTCTGCAAGCAACTGTGTTTAAAAAACGGCCGGTAGATGCTGCTAGCCTGAGCAGTACCGAGAAAACTACGTTGCCTTTAGGTCGAGTTTACGGCGTCAACAGCTACGGTGCGGAAGGATCTCACCTGAAAGTTTCCCTGACTGAAGAACTGCCGAATTTTGGCAATACAGGTTATGTTTTTCCTAGTTTTGTTCAGTTCAAGCGGGGAGATAAAATTTTCGATCCGGTTCCGAACAATGTGGAATTGAACGTGCCGTATTTTTCGCAGCGGGACAATCCGCGTTTTGACTGGTCTACTTGCAACGTAACTTCGATCGCCATGGTGCTTTATTATTACGGCCTTCGTTCTAAGTGGGGCGGACAGTTGGAGGATGAGTTGTTGCAGTGGTGTTTCGATTATGCAGGCCAGGGTTCTCAAACGGATCACAGTGTGCTTTCGGCGCTGATTCAAGCCTACGAGTTTAAGACGAGTTTTAGTACGACTCGCACATGGGCCCAGGTGCGATCGGAATTGCTGAATCGGCGGCCAGTAGTTTTAGCAGGAGATTTTACGGCGGCCGGTCACATTCTTACTGTAATTGGCTACAATTCTCAGGGTTATATCGTGCAAGATCCTTGGGGAAATGCACTCACTGGTTACAGCGATACTGAGGGGAGAAAGTTGATGTATCCCTACAGTTATGTCAATCAAGTTGCGGGGCCAGATGGGAATGTTTGGGCGCATTTTATCTCTCCATAATCTACTCTACTGTTGGCAATTTGTGAGGCACTACGCCTATTAGTAAGGTGTGCATAACAGCTATTCTTAAGGTACTTAGGAATGAGAATTAAATAACTTAGAATGCGTGATGGTTCTTGTGGGATGGGCGTCCCGCCCGTCCAGAAAGGGCGGGCTAAGAGTGCCCAACCCCCTACTCCCCACTTTCAAGAGTGTAAATTATTTAATTCGCGATCCTTAATGCACACCCAACCTAACTTAGGAAATCTTGCACTTAATTTTTCGTTTTGCTGCACCAATGGCTAGAATCCCAAATCCGGCTAAAGTACCGAAGATAGTAGCAGGTTCTGGTACTGGTTCAGCAGAGCCTTGTTCAAATGAGCCTTGAATAGCGATCGCATCGTTAGCGCACTCCGCCAAAAAGTTAGCAATATAGTTCCCCGAAGGCATTGAGGATTTATTGAAACTGAATCCAATTGTTTGAGAACCTACTGCATTAAACTGAGCGAAATTAAGACCGAGGACGCTCAAAGTCGCTGGTGTTAAAAAAATGATTTCTCCTACTTTTGTACCAGTAGCTATTGAGTTGAGAATAGTCGAGTTTCCTGTTTGTTCAAAGTAGGGGTCAGTGGCAGATAAATCTCCCATAGACGGGGTTCCGCCTTGAGATGCAACTACCGTATTGAATTGATTTAAATTGCTAAAGCCAGAGTTGATTTGGGTGACGTTTTTAGCGGTAACGTTACTGTAAACGCCTGTTGTCGCCACGCCGGAGTCATTTCCTTCGGCAAAGCGGATACCAAACAAGCTGGCGTTTGCGTTAGCTGTATTGAAGTTTTGACCGGAAAAATTGAAGAATAAATCGCCGTAGTTGATGTTGCCTCTTTGAGCTAGTGGGTCGGCATATCCTGCTAAACTTAGATTAGAGTTGATGGCGATGAAAGCTGTATCTGATGTTTCTTTGATGGCGATGCCGTAAAATTCAAAATCGCCGCCGCCGATTTGGGGCCCTGTCACGCCGTCGTTGAAGGAATCGATCGCATAATTCCAGCCGTTAGATAGCGTTGCTGCTGTAGCTTTTTGTTGCTGTAGTGCGAAAAGGGCACAGAAAATAGCCACTGAGTAAGTCCAGTGGATGCTGCTTTTAGCAATGGATTTCATAAAATGCTCCCTGGGAATCCTTGTTAAATTGTCCAGTCTGATCGATCGACTGTTTTTAATTGTTAGTAAATCATACCTTCGGGCCGAATTTCTTAAAGTTTTGCTAAAGGTTTGGTCGGGCAATTGCATCATATTAAATAGATGGCTTAAAACACCCAACCAATGCCAGTAACTAAATATAGCAATCCTCGCATCACTTGTAAAAATATGTAGGGGTAGTGCTAAGAGTGCCTACCCCACCCAAGGCGGGGCAACCACGGGGGGTTTGCCCCTACAAGAATTACACAACTTACTTAGGATTGCTATACAGGACTTACGCAGGCACAGTATTATAGTGGGGCTGCATAATTCCTGTAGGTGCAAATAAACCAACTACTGGGTTTAGGCGGTTGAGTGCAGCAATAAACTGTCTGCGAGTCAATATCCAGGCTATACCGGCCCCTACAAGATATTATTATTTTTTCCTGCCGATCGACTGAATTGATTTTTTATCAATTACCAATTAATTTTGACAAAAGTGGGCGTGATGTTGTAGATACTGATGCCGGATTGTATTAATATTTCGATGGTGTGATTAATAATTTTCATACATTGTCTTTCATTTCCAGCCCTGTTCAATATACCTCTCCAATAATTATTGTGGAACAGGCATCCTGCCTGTTCAAGACAGGCTTTGCTGGAGATGTCTAATAATTATAATTACGTTGGTTGGGAGGACTTCATTCCTCCAACTCCTCCAATGCCGATCGCGCCCAACAATTTTACTGATTTTACCCTAAGCGTTCAACCCAACAGGCTCTCAATTGAGCGTCAAAACTGTGAATCAGCACTTTTTCTCTAAGTGCCGCACAAAGCGAGAATTGGATAGTCAAAAAAAATCATACGGCAACAGCGATCGCACGTTTTTAGAACACCCAATCAACTTCCTGCCCTACATCCGCTGCAGGCATCGTGGGTTCCTTCTAACTCGGCCGGTGGTTTCTGCACTCTTATGCGCTGCATAAATCAATCAAATTTTTAAATGCTGTTAATATATCGCCGACAGTTCGTTGACAATCTTGACTCTCCCCTTAATCACAGAACGCAGCAGGCGGTTGATCGAATGTCTGTATTCATCGTCGAGAGAGTCGTCCAAAACAGCGGCCATCAAGCCGTAGCGATCGGCTAAAGTCAAACAACCCGTATCGCTAACAGAGGCAAGCATTTCGGAAATAGCGCCGGGGATAAGTTGAACTAAAAACATGAGACGTTCCCTGAATTCGATGCTTATATCATCTCTCGTTCTTGGAAAATCAAGAGTGACGCTGGCATAGCACACAACGTGATGTTTTGAGGCAAACTGTGTGACAGCGACCGCTCTAATGTTGTGACGATCTCGTTCAAAGTCTGCGATCGCAGTCACAAAATTAATCTTAGATATTCCAATTTCCCCCTCTCCCCTCCTAAATCTAAAGATTTAGAGAGATTTTTTGGTTTTGGGGGTCTCTTTACCCATTTCCCATGTATAAAACGCATCGGCCTTATGCGAAATATTCATAAAACTCAATATTTTGTAAAAATAGATACGAATATTTACAATCGTGGGCTTTACATTAGCTCATAACAAAGGTGCATCGAAACAGAGCGATCGACCGAATCATCGGTAGCAACTATAACCATAAATAGTTAGGCGACGTTCGAGCCAGCGCCCAGTCAAGCTCAAGCTTACAGAAGACCAACCATGCTTAAAAGAAATTCGTTCTAGTAACTAAATATACAGTTTTAAATCCATACACTCACTAAGGTTAGCAGGAAACACACACTTTATGCTCCAAGTCAATACCTCCCCACACAAGCCAGCAGCGAGGGTAAACCGATGACCCAAACAGTAGAACCCAAAGCCCAAGCGAGCCTGAACAAGTTTGAAAAACTCAAAGCCGAAAAAGATGGCTTAGCATTAACAGCCGAACTCGACCACTTCGCCGCAATCGGCTGGGAAGCAATGGACGAAATCGATCGCGAGCACCGCCTCAAATGGCTCGGCATCTTCTTTCGGCCAGTAACTCCCGGCAAATTCATGATGCGGCTGCGCTTGCCCAACGGCATCATTACTAGCAATCAAACCAGAACGCTAGCAGAAATCGTCCAACGCTACGGCGACGACGGCAGCGCCGACATCACCACCAGACAAAACCTGCAATTGCGCGGAATTCGCATCGAAGACGTACCCGACATCTTCCGCCGCCTCAAAGAAGCGGGCATGACCAGCATCCAGTCTGGCATGGACAACGTGCGTAACATCACGGGTTCCCCAGTCGCGGGCTTGGACGCCGACGAACTGATAGATACGCGGGAACTGGCGAACCAAGTCCAAGACATGATTACGAACAACGGCGAAGGCAACCCCGCGTTTTCAAATTTGCCGAGAAAGTTTAATATTGCGATCGCAGGCTGCCGCGACAACTCAGTCCACGCAGAAATCAACGACATCGCCTTCGTACCCGCTTACAAAGACGGCAACATCGGCTTTAACGTTTTAGTCGGGGGTTTCTTCTCCGCCAAACGCTGCGACGCTGCAATTCCTCTCAACGCATGGGCAAGTCCCAGCGACGTTGTAGATTTGTGCAGATCAATTTTAACTGTGTTTCGCGATCAAGGCCCAAGAGCAAACCGCCAAAAATCGCGGCTGATGTGGCTGATTGACGAACTCGGAATCGAAAAATTCCGAGCCGAAGTCGAACAAGAATTAGGGCGCACTTTGCCCGCCGCCGCGCCCAAAGATGAAATCACCTGGGACAAACGCGACCACATCGGCATCTACCCCCAAAAACAATCAGGGCTCAACTATGTAGGGCTGCACGTTCCCGTCGGACGGCTGCAGGCATCGGATTTGTTCGATTTGGCCAGAATTGCCGAGGTTTACGGCAGCGGCGAGCTCAGGCTCACTGTGGAAGAAAACGTGATTATTCCCAACGTTCCCGACTCGCGGATTGAATCGCTGGTCAAAGAACCGCTGTTGCAGCGTTTTTCGATCAACCCCGCACCGCTGACACGAGCCTTGGTTTCCTGCACCGGCGCCAAGTTCTGCAACTTCGCCCTCATCGAAACCAAAAGCCGATCCGTGGCAATGATTGAGGAACTCGAAGCCGAACTTTCAGTACCCAAACCTGTCAGAATTCACTGGACGGGTTGCCCCAATTCCTGCGGTCAACCCCAGGTAGCAGACATTGGTTTGATGGGCACAAAAGTTCGCAAGAACGGCAAAACCCTCGAAGGTGTAGACATTTACATGGGAGGCACAGTCGGAAAAGACGCTCATTTGGGTGCTTGCGTCCAAAAAGGCATCCCTTGCGAAGACCTCAAACCGCTGCTGCATCAATTGTTAGTCGAGCAGTTTGGGGCAGTTCCCAAACAGACTACAGGGGATGTAGCTTTGCTGAACCGGCAACTGCAATTGACGGTTGAGGAAGGCGAAACAGCAGTCTCGGCAGCCAAACCTCAGACATCTACTGTCATTTTCGCTCGATCGGGCAAAGAAGTTGCTTGCAGCGAAGATGAGTTCATTCTCGATGTTGCCGAACGGGCCGGGGTCGAACTTGACAGCAATTGCCGGTCGGGAAGCTGTGGCACTTGCCAGCAGAAACTCCTAGAAGGTCAAACAGTCTACGACAGCAAACCAGACGCGGCGGCAGACTTAGAACCAGGGTTCATTTTAACTTGCAGCGCGCGGGCGATCGGCAAAGTGACGATCGACGCCTAATCTGACATTGGGAAATGCGATCGGGACACACAAAATCATGTCATTTCACAGTTAACAGTCAACAGTTAACAGTCAACAGTCAACAATCATTCCGGTGCAACCGGAATCAATCTCACATCTCACATTTCCACCATCTCAAAGTACAACAACAATTCAAGACAAATGAGCAACCTTTCTAGAAGAAAATTCATCATCACCGCTGGAGCAACAGCAGCCGGCACCCTCCTAGCCCACGGTTGCAGTTCCAGTCCCACCACATCTAGCCCTGGTGCCACCCCCGCCGCCGACGGCGCATCACCCAGCGCCACCCCAGCAGTCAACATCAACCCCGCCGACGCCCCAGAAGTTACCGCAGCCAAACTCGGATTCATCGCCCTCACCGACGCAGCACCCTTAATCATCGCCCAAGAAAAAGGGTTATTTGCCAAGTACGGCATGAAAGACGTACAAGTTACCAAACAAGCATCTTGGCCAGTTACTCGCGACAACTTAGAACTCGGTTCCGACAAAGGCGGCATTGACGGGGCCCACATTTTATCCCCGATGCCTTACCACATGACATTAGGCACTATTACCAAAGGCAATCAGCCAGTGCCGATGAACATTCTGGCGCGGTTAAATACTAACGGTCAGGCAATTTCGATCAGCAAAAAATACCTAGATTTAAAAGTAGGTACAGACAGCGCACCCCTGAAAGCAGCTTTTGGCCAAAACCTTCCTGTTGCTATAACTTTTCCCGGCGGTACCCACGACTTGTGGATGCGCTACTGGCTAGCAGCCGGCGGTATTAATCCAGATACAGATGTTTCCGTGATTCCCATACCGCCGCCGCAAATGGTAGCGAACATGAAATCTGGCAGCATGGAAGCCTTTTGCGTCGGGGAACCTTGGAATGCTCAGCTAGTTACTCAAAAGGTAGGATACACCGCCTTAGTAACCGGAGAACTTTGGAAAGACCACCCAGAAAAAGCTTTAGCTTTAAGAGGAGATTGGGTTGAGAAAAACCCCAAAGCTGCTAAAGCAATAACAATGGCCGTACTGGAAGCCCAGCAGTGGTGCGACAAGGCAGAAAATCAGGATGAGATGTGCCAAATTATCTCTCAAGATAAGTGGTTAAAAGTGCCAGTAGCAGATATTATCGGTCGCTCTAAAGGTCAAATTGACTACGGTACCGGCCGCATTGAAGCTGCCAGCCCAGTGGCGATGAAATTCTGGGCTGATAATGCTTCTTATCCCTACAAGAGTCACGATGCTTGGTTCTTAGCTGAAAATATTCGCTGGGGTTATATCCCGGCAACTACCGACATCAAAGCAACCGTTGATAAAGTTAACCGCGAAGATATTTGGAAAGCAGCAGCGACAGCACTTGGCGTTCCCGCCGCCCAAATTCCTACTACCACTTCTCGCGGTGTCGAAACCTTCTTTGACGGCGTGAAGTTTGACCCAGAAAAACCCGAAGAATATCTGAAGAGTCTGGCAATCAAAAAAGCATAATTAGTTGGTTGACTGTTGACAGTTGACTGTTGACAGTTGACTGCTGACAGTTGACAAACCCCTAAAAGTGATGGTGTTGGACAGAGTGAAACGGAGGGTGAGTTCGACGAGCCAAACCTGCTGAACTCTGTTCAAAGTATCTACAAATAATCGATTATTCACAATACTGCAAAAAGAAAAATGGCAACAAACCTCGCTGTTACTAAAAGCAAAAATCCAGTAAATTTCGTTCTGGATCAAGTTCAAAAAAACCGCCGAAAAATCATCCGCCCGCTGGTAGCAATTACAGTTCTGCTCATAATCTGGCAAATCCTCTGCAACAGTCCAGAGTCCAGCTTGCCGGGGCCAATCAAAGCTGTCCAAGAAAGCTGGAATCTGATTATTAATCCTTTCTTCGACAACGGCGGTACAGACAAAGGCTTGTTCTGGCAAATTTTGGCTAGCTTGCAGCGGGTGGCGATCGGCTTTACTTTGGCAGCAGTTCTCGGCATCAGTTTGGGAATCCTGATCGGTACAAACTCCCTAATGTTCGATGCTTTAGACCCGCTGTTTCAAGTATTTAGAACTATCCCGCCCCTGGCTTGGCTGCCGATCGCCCTGGCTGTATTTCAACAGTTCAATCCCTTTGAAGGTCTGGGGATGAAAGCTAACGAAGTTTCAGCACTTTTCGTAATCTTAATTACCGCAATTTGGCCGATTCTAATTAACACCACAGTAGGCGTTCAACAAATACCCCAAGACTACAGAAACGTCGCCCGCGTCTTGCGCCTCCCTAACCAAAAATACTTCTGGAAAATCCTGCTTCCCTCTTCTGTTCCTTACATCTTCACTGGCTTGAGAATTGGTATCGGTTTGTCTTGGCTGGCGATCGTAGCTGCGGAAATGTTAGTCGGCGGCGTCGGCATCGGGTTCTTCATCTGGGACGCTTACAACAGTTCTCGACTCAGTGCAGTGATTCTAGCAGTGCTTTATGTAGGAATCGTCGGTTTAATTTTAGACAGAATCGTTGGTTTCATCGCTTCCAAAGTTGTTCCCGAAGAACAGAAATAGAATTTGGGCATAGGGCATCGGGCATGGGGAATGGGGAATGGGGAATGGGGAATGGTTGCCAGCTACAAACTGCTAGAAATTAGTTGTAAATTAATGCCCAATGCCCAATGCCCAATGCCCTGCGCGGGCCAATGCCCAATGCCCAATGCCCAATGCCCAATGCCCAATTTCCCATTAATAATTAGCATCTAGAAATTACCAACTAACCTAAAAGAGCCATGTCAGTATTTGTTGAAGTAGACCACGTTGACCGCGTATTTAACTTGCCCAACGGAGAGCAATACATTGCTCTTAAAAATATCGAACTGAAAATTAAAAAGGGAGAATTCATCACCTTAATTGGGCACTCTGGCTGCGGCAAATCTACGCTGCTAAATATCATCGCCGGTCTCGACAAAGCTAGTCAGGGCGGGATTACTTTAGAAGGACGCGAAGTCCGCGATCCAGGCCCGGACAGAATGGTGGTGTTTCAAAATTACTCGCTGCTACCTTGGCTGACGGTGCGCGAAAATATCGCCCTAGCAGTAAATGAAATTTACAGCGGTAACTCTCAAGAAGATCGCGAGTTGGTGATCGAACACCACATTAAATTGGTGGGACTCGGACACGCCGCCGACAAACGCCCCGGCGAAATTTCTGGGGGGATGAAACAAAGAGTTGCGATCGCCCGCGCCCTGGCGATTCGCCCGAAATTGCTGCTGCTAGACGAACCCTTCGGAGCACTTGATGCCTTAACTCGCGGCGGTTTGCAAGACCAGTTGATGAAAATTTGCGAAGAAAGTAAAGTCACCAGCGTGATGGTAACTCACGACGTGGATGAGGCTTTATTACTGAGCGATCGCATTGTGATGCTCACCAACGGCCCGGAAGCCCAAATCGGGCAAATCCTCGAAGTCAACATTCCCCGCCCCCGCAAGCGTATGGAAGTTGTCAACCATCCGAGTTACTACGCGCTGCGTAACGAAATGGTTTACTTCCTCAACCAGCAAAAGCGGGTCAAACAGCGCAGGGCCAAACAACAACCCGCTGTCATCGCCCGCAACGGTCTGGAAAAAATCAACCTCGACATCGGCTTTATTCCCCTTACCGACTGCGCCCCCTTAGTGGTAGCCAAAGAAAAAGGATTTTTTCAAGCCCACGGCTTGGAAGAAGTTACTCTCAGCCGCGAACCTAGCTGGAAAGCCATCGCCAAAGGAGTCGCCGAAGGACGGCTGGACGCGGCGCAAATGGTCGCAGGAATGCCGATCGCCATGCTGTTGGGCATGGACGGTCAAGCCCCTGTACCCGTCTGTAGCGCCCTCACCCTGTCCCGCAACGGCAATTCAATTGTTTTCAGCAAAGACCTTTACAAACAAGGCATTCGGACATTAAAGGATTTCAAAGCTGCGATCGCCAAGAGTCCCGATAAAGCTCACACCTTGGGCATGGTACACTCCGCCTCCATGCACAATCTACTGTTCCGCTACTGGCTGGCCGCCGGCGGCATCGACCCCGACCTCGACGTGGGCTTGACAGTGATTCCGCCCCCGCAGATGGTATCGAATTTAAAAGCAGGCAACATTGACGGTTACTGTTCAGGCGACCCCTGGAACTCCCACGCAGTCAACAGCGGTACGGGTTTTGTTATGGCCCGTTCCCTCGATATTCTGCCCGGACACATCGAAAAAGTTCTCGGTGTTAGCGAAGATTGGGCTCAGAAATATCCTCAAACCCACCTCGCCCTCGTCAAAGCGCTTTTGGAAGCCTGCGAATACTGCGACGACCGCCGCAACCGCGAAGAAGTCCTAGGATTGATTAGCCAAGAACAATACATCGGCGCAGATCCGAAAGACATCCGTCCAGGGTTCATCGATCCGTACAACTCCGGTACGGAGGCAGAACCAGAAATGCTCTACAATTTCAATCAGTTCTCTGTTGACAAAACCAATTTTCCAGACCGCCTAGAAATGGTGTGGGTGATGGCGCAGATGGCTCGCTGGGGACTGATCCCGTTCCCGAAAAACTGGGTGGAAGTGGTCGATCGAGTTTTGCGGCCCGATGTTTTTGGTCAAGCAGTGCGCGAATTGGGTTTGCCGGATATTGCCAGAGATCGCCGGACGATCGAGCTATTTGACGGCACTGTGTTTAATCTCGACGACCCGATCGACTATCTTCACAATGTCAAAATCAAACGCGCCGTCCGCATTGAAGAAATCTTAATTGAACAAATAGGCAGTCAGTGTTCCATCAAACTGCTAGCATAGCCAGCAAATAGGAAGAGGGAATGAGGAGCAAGAAATCAGGAAACAAGACTCCACATTCCCCCCTTCCTAACTCCATAATTTCAAATTATCAATCGAAAGCTGTCATGTCTAATTCGTCAACCCAAAATCCCAGTCCTGAAAATATGCAAACTCTCAAAACCCCCCAAACAACCACACTTAAAACGCCAAAGCAAGACTTTCTTACTATTAAAGACGTATCGAAAGTCTACGAAACTCCTAAAGGCCCTTACGTCGTTCTCGACGGTGTAAACCTGACTATTAATGAAGGCGAATTTATTTGTTTGATCGGTCACTCGGGCTGCGGCAAATCAACTTTGCTGAATATGATTGCGGGATTCAACGGGCCGACAAACGGAGAAGTAGCCCTGGAAGGTTCGCAGATTACTGAACCAGGCCCCGATCGCATGGTGGTGTTTCAAAACTACTCGCTGCTACCGTGGCTGACTGCTACTGAAAATATTCACCTCGGCGTGGAAAATGTTTACCCGGAAAAGTCCGCAGACGAACACAATACCATCGTCCAGGAACACTTGGAATTAGTGGGGCTGACCGAAGCTTGTAACAAAAGACCGGGCCAATTGTCCGGGGGGATGAAACAGCGGGTGGCGATCGCCAGAGCCCTGGCAACTCGCCCCAAACTGTTGATTTTGGACGAACCTTTCGGAGCTCTAGACCCGATTACCAGAGAAGAGTTGCAGGAAGAATTGCTGAAAATTTGGCGGAAGGAAAAAATTACCGTCATTATGATTACTCACGATATTGATGAAGCTTTGTTTTTGGCCGATCGCATCGTGATGATGACCAACGGGCCAGCAGCTTCCATCGGCGAAGATATGCACATTCCGTTCAGCCGTCCCCGCAACCGGGCGCGGATTATGGAAGACCCGAAATACTACGAACTGCGTAACTTTGCTTTGGAGTTCCTGTTTTCTCGCTACGCCCACCACGAAGAAGGTGAAGAAACGGACTCGGAGACAGAAGCCGTCGCGTTACCGATGCCATTACCTGCTAGCAAAAAGCCTGCGGTTGCTGACAGGCCTCTTGCACCTGCACCTTTTGTGTCTCACGCTGCCGAGCCCTCAGAAGCCTCGTCGATCAAACGTGGCATCCTGGCCTCCTCGTGGTTCGTAGCAATGTTTACTTTAGCTGCCGTCAATATGTCGGTTGTTTCCAGCCAGCTAAAGCAAGCGAAACTAGCAGAAACTGCACCTCCGGCGCCGACTGCTGGGGCGATTGTGAGTTCTCCCCCCAGCCCGCAAATCGCAGCAAGTTCGATCGCACCGACTGGTAGCCCTGCACCCATCGCTGCTGCTGCAAGTCCTGCGCCCATTGCTGCTACTAACAGCGCCGCGCCCATCGCTGCTGCTGCAAGTCCTGCACCCATTGCTGCTGCTAACAGCGCCACGCCCAATGCAGCCACCACTGCCACATCAGTGATTTCTGACCAAGCCCAACTCGATGCGATCGGAAAGCAGTTGTATGCACAAATCGACCAAAAATGGAGAACAACTCCGACATTTACCGAAAGCTTGACTTATCGGGTCAAAGTAAAACAAAACGGGGAGATCCTACAGTTCGATCCCACAAATAAAGCAGCTAAAGATTTCGTCAAAGAAACTCCTCTGCCGGTTTTGCAAACTCCTGCAGATGCCGCAGCAGGCTCTGAAAAAACTGCTGAGTTCCAAGTAACTTTTAGCCCCACCAACGGTGGCGTATTAGAAGTTAAAACAGAGAAGTAGGCGGCATAATACTTCCGCACTAAATCTCAGATTGCTATCAACAACCCAGTCAAAAGTATTACCTAGCCGCTGTTTGAGTCATGCAATAAATCCTCCTAGCTCCCCCTAGGTGGGGTGACAAGATTTAGGTCTGGAGTACCTCTGTTTGAGAGGGATTTAGTAGCAGCCAGAAGCTGACTACACGCGAGAGCGATCGCGAGTTTTAGTAATATAGCGGTTAATTTTAAATCAGGGTATTGTCCGTTTCTGGGAAGCATATATGCGGAAATTTAGTAATGATTGACACGTTATTTGCAGGAGCCATCAGTTCCCGCTATAATGATGAATTACGAATTACCCATTAGCTTTCAAAAATTAGCATCTAAAATCACCAGATGGAAACTATAAAAACTCTTTGCCCATACTGCGGTGTAGGTTGCGGTCTAGAAGTTGTTCCCGACAAAAAACAAAGTTGGAAAGTGCGGGGCGATCGCAATCACCCATCGAGTCAGGGCATGGTTTGTATTAAGGGAGCAACCGTAGCAGAGTCTATTCGGAGCGATCGGCTACTGTATCCGATGATGCGAGATACTCTCGACCAACCGTTCCGCCGCGCTAGCTGGGACGAAGCTCTCGATGCAATTGTTAATCGCATCCAAACAATTCGCAGCACCAGCGGCGCCGATGCTTTGTGCGTTTACGGTTCGGGTCAATTCGCAACAGAAGATTATTATATTGCCCAGAAACTAATGAAAGGTTGTCTGGGTACTAATAATTTTGATGCTAATTCTCGCTTGTGTATGTCTTCAGCAGTCTCTGGATACGTTCAAAGCTTTGGCTCGGACGGGCCGCCTTGCTGTTACGACGATTTAGAATTAACAGATTGCGCTTTTATTATCGGTAGCAATACAGCAGAATGCCATCCGATCGTATTCAATCGATTAGCTAAATACCACAAAAAGCATCCAAATGTCAAGATGATTGTGGTAGATCCAAGACGGACTCCGACTGCTGAAGCGGCGGATTTGCACTTAGCAATTAAACCGGGTACGGATATAGATTTGCTTAATGGAATTGCATATTTGCTGTTACGCAGGCAATCAATAGATTCAGAGTTTATTGAAGAATGCACGGCGAATTTTTCAGCTTTTGCTGAGGTGATTAGCAGCTACACGCCGGAGTTTGTAGCCTCGCGCTGCGGCATTACTGTCAGCGAGTTAGAAACGGCGGCAAACTACTGGGAACAGTCGCAGCGGGTTTTGTCGCTGTGGTCGATGGGAATGAATCAGTCGTCGGAAGGCACGGCAAAGGTGCGATCGCTGATTAATTTGCACTTAATGACAGGTCAAATCGGCAAACCGGGATGCGGCCCGTTTTCCCTCACCGGCCAGCCAAACGCGATGGGAGGGCGGGAAGCCGGAGGACTGTCTCACTTGCTCCCAGGCTACCGTTTTGTGAAAAATGCTGAACACAGAACCCAAGTCGAGGAGTTTTGGGGAATCGCACCGGGAAGTATTTCCCCGAATCCGGGCCGCACAGCTTGGGATATGATCACCGGTTTGGAAACTGGCGATGTCGAGTTGCTGTGGATTGCAGCTACTAATCCGGTGGTGAGTATGCCGGATTTGGAACGCACTAAAGCCGCTTTGCTGCGATCGCCCTTTACTATTTATCAAGAAGCTTACTATCCCACTGAAACCTCTGCCTACGCTCACATCCTGCTGCCGGCAACGCAGTGGAGCGAAAAAACCGGAGTAATGACGAATTCCGAACGCCGCGTTACCTTTTGTCCCGGTTTCGACACTCCCTCCGGGGAAGCCCGCGACGACTGGAGCATTTTCGCCGAGGTGGGACGGCGGTTGGGTTTTGCCGAACACTTTGCTTTCGAGAACAGTGCGGAGGTTTTTAAAGAGTACGCGCAGTTGACGCGGGGCCAGCCTTGCGACATGACCGGCCTGAGCCACGAATACATCCGCCAACAAGGCCCCCAGCAGTGGCCTTGCCGGGAAAACGAGCCTGTGCATCCAGCGAACGAAGCGAAACGGCTGTATACAGACAGGCGTTTTCACACTCCTGATGCGCGGGCGAGATTTTCGGCCTATCACTCGCGGGGACTGGCAGAACCTCCCGATCCGAATTATCCGTTTGTGTTGACGACAGGGAGAGTTTACGGACACTGGCACACGATGACGCGGACGGGTAGAACAGAAAAAATTAATCAATTGCACCCCGATCCGTTTTTGGAAATTCACCCCCGCGATGCTGCCAAATTGCAGATTAAGGAGGGGGATTTGCTGGAAGTTCGATCGCGCCGCGGCAAGGCGCAGTTTCCGGCAAAAGTCACAAAGGCGATCGCCCCGGGTACGCTATTTGTACCGATGCACTGGGGTTCTCTGTGGGCCGAAGGCGCTGAAGCCAATGCCATGACTCATGCTGCAAGCTGTCCAGATTCCAAACAGCCTGAGTTAAAAGCTTGTGCGGTGCAGTTGGTGCTGGTTGGGGCAGAACCTGTCGCAGAAGTTGAGGAATTTAATTGGCAAAAATCCAGCCTCGCCGTCACTTCTTGAGCTGCCCTCGAACTACGGGATGTTACACATCACCGCCGAACGAGCGGGAAGCCGCGGGCTTTAGACATGGGGAGGAACCGGGTTGATGTTTGGCGAGTGCGAGCGTCAATCGCGCTCAGTCGAACGATTGAAGATTTACTCCACAGATGAATCTGGGATTTGGAACAAGAGTCTAAAATTTTGCACTCTTGGCGACAGGAGTCCGGGGCTGGTATCCGTTTTTGGGGTGAAAACCTCTCTCGATCGAGCAATTTTGAACCTGGACATACCCTACACATAAATCTTAAATCCCAAATCCCAGATCTAAAACCTAACATCGTTATGCCATTACGTAGCCTAAAAACTGGGTTTCCCCGCCAGAGCTCGGAAACAAGGAAAATTAAATTTATTTATTCTGAGTCTTTCCTTCTTGATGGGGGTTTTTCCTTCGGGAGAATGTCTTCTGGCGAATGCCTTCTGCCTTCTTTTTAATTAATCGAGTCAGACAATTGCAGTTTGCACCTGTAGGTGCTATGATGTTTTTACAAGGCTTTATTTTCGGCAGTGCAGTTCGTTCGATCGGCGTTCCTCCGGATTTAAATCTCTACACACTCTGATTCTGGAGAATGTTCAATGTCAATCTATGTCGGCAATTTATCCTACGAAGTAACGCAGGAGCACCTCAACCAAACTTTTGGAGAGTACGGTACAGTAAAGCGCGTTCAGTTGCCTGCTGACCGGGAAACAGGTCGGATGCGGGGTTTCGCTTTTGTAGAAATGTCTACAGAAGCCGAAGAAGCCGCAGCCATTGAGGCTCTTGACGGTGCTGAGTGGATGGGTCGCGACCTCAAAGTCAACAAAGCAAAACCCCGTGAAGAACGTGGTGGTAATGCTGGTGGTGGTAACTGGGGTAACAACGATCGCGGTGGCAATTCTCGTCGCTACTAAACCACCCGAGCTAAATTTTTAGCTATCTTCTATATTGCGTCGGAGCAAGCTGGGAGTCAACCATCATTCTCTGTTGAGAATAGATAGTTAGTTCAGTGGTCGCACCGCGCCTTAAAAGCCTCAAAATATTGCTAGACAATAGTTTGAGGTTTTTTTATGGCAAAAATTTATTAAGCAGGAGTTCATCGCGTGCGATCGATTCCTAGCTGACAGGAAAAAGTATAAAATATAACAGGCAGAGAGAGTCGCCTTCCCCAGTGCCCGGTTGCCGTTGTGAAACTACACACTCGCAGAGTTTTACGCTTGCAAAGTGTACCGAACAATGACAAAATCATTAATTAAGAATTAAGACTAAATCACTGGTATGCTGAAAAAAATATTTAGGCAAATTTCCAAGTCAAGCAGTGATGAAAATTTTCTGCATTTTACAGAAAGTGTAGAAGTAGTAATATCTAAAATTTTATCACTGGCGATGATTTGGGTAATTCTCCTCAGCGTTTGCGATTTGCTGATTTTTTTAGCAAAAGAATTGGTAAACCACACTGATAATTTGTTAAAAGACACGTTGTTTGTGATATTTGGGTTATTTTTAAATGTTTTAATTGCTCTGGAAATCTTGGAAAATATTACAGCTTATCTGAAAAAGCACGTAATTCAAGTAGAGCTAGTTATTGTAACTTCTTTGATAGCAGTATCTCGAAAAATAATCATTCTTGACCTGGAAAAGAAAACCGCAGCCGACTTGATTGGTTTGGCGACTGCAATTTTCGCGCTTTCCATCAGCTACTTGATAGTGCGAGCCACAAATAGAGGAAAAGATTAATATCGGGAATTGAGAAGTGGGAATTGTTAATAACTAATATCAGATCCGATCGAGCGACCGGACATGATATTATTCCAACAAACCAGGAGGAGGCACAATTTCAATTCGGCCTTGTTCTAAGTCAACAACTGGCACAATCTCTTCCACAAAAGGAATCAAGATTTTTGTGGATTTAGGCTCTTTAACGCGAATTTTCCGTGGTTTGCGGGTATTTCTGGGGTCAGCGTTGGCTTGGGGAGTTTCAGGCTGTTTTGGCTTTTCCAATTCTGCAGCAACAGTTTCCGGCGCAGTTAGATTCGTTTCTACTTCTAAAAGGTCGTTACCTGCGGGAATAATATCACTTACCTTGCCTAAGATTTCCCCGGTTAACTGGTTAAAAACTTCCATACCGATCAAATCTTGGACGTAAAACTCATCAGATTCGAGGTAAGGTCGATCGGTCTTTTCAACAAACAACTTACAGCCCCGCAGCGCCTCAGCACTATCGCGGTCTTCCACACCCTCTACCTCTACAGCATACAGCCCTTTGCCCGGAATGTAGCGACCGCCCAAAAACTCGATCGGTTCCGGTTCACTTTTGTTAGGGCGCAAAATCCACCGCTTCCCCGGTTCGATAAACCTTTCCGGGAAATCCGAATCGGGATAGACTCGCACTTCCCCGTCCAAACCTTGAGCTGCTACAATTTTACCGATTTCTATCCACTCAGACATAAACTTTTTGGCAATTAGGAATTGGGAATTGGGAATTGGGCATGGGCCAAACAGGGAATTGGGCATGGGCCAAACAGGGCATTGGGCATGGGCCAAACAGGGCATTGGTAGCAAACAACAAATAACTACTGACTACTGACTAATGACTACTGACTACTGACTTCTTTACACCAATCCCGTTCTCAGCGCTACAACTGCGGCTTGCACGCGGTCATCCACTGCCAACTTATTCATAATACCGCGAACGTGAGTTTTAATAGTATTTGGACTCAAGTAAAGCGCCGCTGCTATCTCTGGATTGCTGTTACCTTCCACCATTAATTTTAACACCTCCAATTCCCGCTGCGACAACTGACCAAAAGTAGTTGTAGAGGCAGGTATGGGGGGTTTGAGGTGTTCGATGACAGTCCGGGCAATTTGAGGGTCAAGATATGTAGCCCCCTCTGCTGCGGCTGCAATCGCTGCTAACAGCCTGTCTACGGAAGCACCTTTAATACAATAAGCATCAGCCCCGCTAGAAAGGGCAGCAATAATTTCCGTTTCTGCCGTGTGAGAAGTTAACATTACTACTCGAACTTCTGGCAATTGCGCTTTAATTTGCTGCGTCGCTGCTATGCCGTCGAGCCGTGGCAAACCGATATCCATTACAATAATATCAGGTTTGAGTTTCAGTGCGGCTGCTACGCCTAAATAGCCGTCTTCTGCTTGTCCTACTATTTCTATGTCTGGGGAATCGGCTAAAACTTGCTCTAATCCCAGTTGCATCATCGGGTCATCTTCAACAATTAAAATTCTCATAATACGAAGGAAGTTCGGCAACGGATTGTGTAACGGATGTAACGGATGTAACGAATGTCACTCCGATGTCCGTCGGAAGAAGGAAGAAGGAAGATTACTTAGTTGTTAATATTTTACATGAACTTATACCGATCCAATGACTAATGACTAATGACTAATGACTAATGACTAATGACTAATGACTAATGACTAATGACTAATGACTAATGACTAACTTTTAAAACTTCCACGAATTCGCCCGGTACAATCCAGGTGTCCCCTGGTGGCAAAACTGCTAAACCACTCGTATTGGCGAGGTTAATTAAATTCGCTGAATTTTGGCTGCCGCTAGCAGGTTCAAATTCCCAGACTCCCGCAACTAAATGTAGTTTACCCCAAACATAAGTTTCGCGCCGGCCCTGCGATCGCAATTCAGCATTACACCTAGCTTTGAGAAACTCCGGCCCCCAAGCATCCGCGCCAAGCCCAGACATCTTTCTCAAAGCAGGCACAACAAACCGCCAACAGCAGACTAAAGCCGAAACCGGATTTCCAGGCAAACCAAAATAGAGACAATCCGAATTTTTTTCACCTCGTTTAAACTCAGCAACCGTTAAAGGTTTTCCCGGCTTAATCGCCACAGAACTAATGTGAACTTTTCCTCCCAAATCCGTCAAAATTTTCTCGACATAATCGTAGTCTCCTACCGAGACGCCCCCCGTAGAAAGTACCACATCCGCCGTCGCCACAGCCCCGGCTATCGCCTTCTTTAACGCCTCTTCATTATCAGGAACTATGCCCAATCGAATCGGTTCAAATCCCATTTGTGCCAACAAAACTGTCAAAGCATACTGATTCGAGTCTACCAGTTTCCCCGGTGCCAAAGGTTCGTCAGGCGATACCAATTCGTCACCAGTAGAAAAAATTGCCACCCGCAGCCGCCGATAAACGGGAACTTGAATGCACTGGGCAGTTGCTAACACCGCCATTTCTGGGGCATTGATAACTGTACCGGGAGTTAGCAAAGTTGTCCCTGCTTGATAAAAAGCGCCTTTGTGTCTGACAAATGCTTGCGGTTTTTCAGGAGAAACTAAGATAAAAATACGATCGCCCTCACGCCTTGTTTCTTCCTGCATTACCACCGTATCAGCACCCGCTGGCATCATAGCACCCGTAAAAATTCGCGCCGCTTGCCCCGATTGGACGGTATTTTGAGGCTGATATCCGGCTGGAATTTCCTCAACTACTTCGAGTACCGCTGGTTTTTCGGCGCTACAATTTTCCACATCCGCAAACCGCACCGCGTACCCATCCATTGCTGAATTATCCCAATAAGGAAAATCCAGGGAACCAGTGACGGGTGCAGCCA
The DNA here is from genome assembly GCF_036705085.1 of Microcoleus sp. B6-A1. Taxonomy (NCBI): domain Bacteria; kingdom Bacillati; phylum Cyanobacteriota; class Cyanophyceae; order Oscillatoriales; family Microcoleaceae; genus Microcoleus; species Microcoleus sp. B6-A1. The sequence continues at coordinate 6,724 of NZ_JAUBTU010000091.1, read as the reverse complement.
AAATGCGCCCCGATGCTGCCAGTAAGTCTACAGTTTCTACATCCCGCTGACTGTCGAGGGGTTGCGCCAAATTTAGAACGATCGATTCTGCTTCTTTCACTGACAGCATGACTGTCTCCTTGTTTTGATAACACTCATGATTAAGTTTAGCAAAATATCCAGAGATATTGGTGATATAATTTTTTTTTATTTGGGCAGTAAACCTAATTTTGGGGATTAATTGCTTATGACTATTTCTCGTTTGGTTGTTAGACTCAATTGTTTATCCTTATTTGTGGTGGCGATACTGATATTTTTCACTCAACTTTCCGGGTTAAAAATCAGCGATTTATTCTTTCCGCCTTATTCTTATCCCCATCCCAATGTCGCCTTGTTAACTCGAACTTTCCAAATTTTATGTTCTGTACCAGTCATTGTTTGTACTTTCACCTATAAATTAGCTCAAAGTATTCAACCGCGCACTTCAGAAAATCGATTTATTATGTTTTCGGCTTTGTTAACAGGTGGATTTTTACTAAATGAAATTTACAGAATTCATATATATATGGTAGCATGGGGAATTCCTAAGCTCGGAGTAAGTCTTTTATACGCCGTGGTTTTGTCATCCTACGGATGGTTTTTTCGGCGAGAACTACAGTTAACTCCCTACCAAATATTGTTAGCGGGTGTAGGCTTGTTGTTTTTTGCGATCGGCGTGGATTCCCTGCATATAAAAAACAAAATATTCTCCAGTTTACTAGAGGGAGTACCTAAACTGTTTAGCGAAATCAACATTGCATTTTATTATTGGTATGTCTGTAAGTGTTTCCTCCAAAAAGCGTTTTATAAAACTATTAATAGCTAGTTATAATGATGTGATATAATGAGCAAAACTGCCTAAAAAGATATCCATTAAATCCTCTTAACTCTTAATAATATTTACAGCATCTGCATCGCTCGGCCTTGAGCCCCATTCATATACATAATCTGGCTTAAAAGTCCCAACGCATCCTGATAAAATACCATGATAGCAGTTACAATCAACCTCAACTCCATAGTTAAACTAACCGACGACCAATTTTATCAACTGTGCCGCGAAAACCCCGATGTCAAATTTGAACGCAACGCCAAGGGAGAAATAATCATCATGCCACCCACAGGAGGAGAAACCGGAAATTACAATTCAGAAATTAATGCGGATTTTGTGATGTGGAATCGACAAACTCAACTGGGAATTTGTTTCGATTCTTCAACTTGCTTCAAACTGCCAAGCGGTGCAAACCGTTCTCCCGATGTCTCTTGGATTGAAAAATCAAGATGGGATGCACTCACTCCCGAACAAAAACAAAAATTTCCTCCCATTGCCCCGGATTTTGTTTTAGAGCTAATGTCGCCGACAGACAGCCTCAAAGATACTCAAGACAAAATGCAAGAATACATGAATAACCAAGTAAAACTAGGCTGTTTAATCAACCGCAAAACCCGGCGAGTCGAAATCTATCGCCAAGGACAAGAAATAGAAGTTTTGGAATGTCCAACAGAACTATCGGGAGAGGATGTTTTGCCCGGTTTCGTGCTAAATTTGCAGCTAGTCTGGGCGTAAGGCAAAATCGACTTTAACAACAATATTTTCGGGGCGAACAGACTACCTGCATCGCTCAGCATTCATGTGCCATTAAAATACTCCAAATGCAGCCTCTAAAATACCATGATAGCAGTTACCATTAACTTCAACTCGATCGCCAAAATAACCGACGACCAATTTTATCAACTGTGCCGCGAAAACCCCGATGTCAAATTTGAACGCAACGCCAAAGGAGAAATAATCGTCATGCCACCCACAGGAGGAGAAACCGGAAATTACAATTTTGAAATAGCTACTGATTTTGGAATTTGGAACAGACAAACTCAACTGGGAATTTGTTTCGATTCTTCAACTTGCTTCAAACTGCCAAGCGGCGCAAACCGTTCTCCCGATGTCTCTTGGATTGAAAAATCAAGATGGGATGCACTCACTCCCGAACAAAAACAAAAATTTCCTCCCATTGCCCCGGATTTTGTCTTAGAGTTAATGTCGCCAACCGACAGCCTCAAAGATACTCAAGACAAAATGCAAGAATACATGAATAATCAAGTAAAATTAGGCTGGTTAATCAACCGCAAAACGCGCCGAGTCGAAATCTATCGCCAAGGACAAGAAATAGAAGTTTTGGAATGTCCAACAGAACTTTCAGGAGAAGATGTTTTGCCCGGTTTCGTGCTAAACTTGAAAACACTGTGGCAATAACTAGACATCCTGCATCTATCAGCGTTTATTTGCGTTCATCTGCGGTTAAAAAAATCTCATGGAAACCAATACAGAAACCACTGCAACCACTGGCTTAACAGCCCAACAACACAAACAGAAAATGCAGCGGCGCCAAGAAGTGCAATCACAGCGAATCGCTAACTCCTCCAAAGAAAAAGGTTTAATTATAGTCAATACGGGTAACGGTAAAGGCAAAACCACGGCTGCCTTGGGAATGGTTGTGCGATCGCTCGGTCACGGATACCGCGTCGCCATAGTACAATTTATCAAAGGAGCTTGGGAACCTGCAGAAAAAGCCGTTTTTCAACTCTGGGAAAAACAGCTAGAATTTCACGCAATGGGAGAAGGCTTTACCTGGGACACGCAAGACCGCGATCGAGATATCGAAACAGCTCAAAAAGCCTGGGAAAAATCCCTAACTTTTATCTGCAATCCCGAATTTAAATTAGTTCTTCTAGATGAAGTCAATATAGCATTAAAACTAGGTTATTTGCAAGTCGAGCAAGTGCTTTCCGGGTTAGACCAAAAACCCGAAGAAACCCACATTATTTTAACAGGCAGAGGTGCCCCGTCGGCGCTAATTGAACGGGCAGACTTGGTGACAGAAATGACTTTAGTTAAGCATCCATTCCGCGAACAAGGGATTAAAGCTCAAGCAGGTATTGAGTATTAATGTTGTTGGTCTTCAAAAGTTTAGTCCTAATTAGCTAAAAGCTGATTGGGAGTGGACTGATATTATGTCCGGTCGATTACCCCTAATACGGTAGGGGCTCCCCTCACGAAAAATATCTGCCAATAATTGACTATCTCAAAAACCCGCCCTTTTAATCGCGGTAACTCGATCGGACATGATATGAAGCCCTGATTACAAACCGTATGTATGTTGTTTATAGTCAGGACTTTTTACCAAATCTAAAATCTAAAATCTAAAATCTAAAATCGAGCTATGCTGGCAACATCAGAGTAAAAGTTGACCCCTTGCCAAACTCGCTACTCACAGTAATTTCTCCCCCCAGCATCTGAGAGTATTTCTGCGCTATTGACAAACCCAAACCCGTACCTCCGTACTTGCGGGTAGTCGAAGCATCAGCTTGCGTAAAAGGTTGAAATAACTTTTGTAGCTGTTCAGGAGTAATCCCAATCCCCGTATCGGAACACTTAATAATTAACTGTTCCGAATTCCAACGATTCTCGTCATTTTTAATTCTTTCAACGCTGAGTGTAATTGTCCCTTTATGAGTAAACTTAGCTGCATTACTGAGCAAATTAAACAAAATTTGAGTAAACTTAATTTGATCGGAATACAATTCGCCAATATTATTAGGACATTCCACATTCAGGCGATTAGTGTTCCGCAAAAATAGCGGTTCAACAGTTCGGGCTACATCTTGAACGGCCTCCGACACGTCAAAAGTTTCTAATTCAAGTTCCGCGTGACCGGCTTCAATCTTCGACAAGTCCAGAATATCATTAATTAAGGAAAGTAAAAGCTGGCCTGAATTGTGAATTCTCTCCAAATCCAACACAAAATTTTCCTCGCCCAAATCTAAAGCCTCTTCTTGCAGAATCTCGCTGTAACCGATAATCGCATTCAGAGGAGTTCGCAGTTCGTGGCTCATGTTAGCCAAAAACTGGCTTTTAGCCAAATTAGCTGCTTCTGCAGCTTCCTTTGCCTTGTAGAGTTCTGCCTCGGCTTGCAAGCGGTCGGTTACGTCGTGAGCCAGCACTAATTCAGCATTTCTACTATCAAATACCAGAGCATAAGAAGTAATTTCTACATCAATAATTGTTCCGTCTTTTTTCTGGTGCTGCCACACACCTGCAAACTCAATACCGGCATCTACTGGAGAGATATTTTCTATCAATCTCGGCATCTCTTGGGGGGGACGAATGTCCGCAACGGTCATCTTGAGAAATTCGTCGCGAGTGTAGCCGTAATGTTCGACTGCTGCCTGATTGACGGCTATAAATTCCAGAGTTTCTAAATCGTAAACCCACATCGGATGGGGGTTATTTTTAAACAAAAGTCTGTACCGTTCTTCCGAGGCTCGCAGTTCGGCTTCGGCTTGCTTGCGCTCGGTAATGTCGCGGACAACAGTGCAAATAATCTCGCGGCCGCCGTAGGAAATCACGCTCCCGCTCACTTCTACATCCACGCAGGAACCGTCTCGGCGGCGGTAGAGAACTTCGCCAATTCTGAATTGTTTGTCCGTCAGCAGCAACTCGATATTGTTGTCAATTAGGTCTTTAGAGTAAGCGATGATATCGTAAATAGTCAGTTGCGAAATCACATCAAGACTGTAATCGAGCAACTCTCTAAACGCTGTATTGGCTTCCAAAAGACGTTTGGTTTGAGCGTCCCACAGGAAAATGCAATCTGTAGCTTGCTCAACGACGGCTCTGTAGCGGGCTTTTTCCTCAAGTTGTTCGCTGTCGGCTTGGGCGATCGCACTCAACATTCCGTTGATAGTATGGGCAAGGTCGGACAACTCGTCTTCGCCCGTCACCGGTAGTCGCACCGAGAGGTCTTGGCTGCTACTGACGCGCTTCACTGCTTTCGCCAAACCGCTCAACCGAGACAGTACAAGACGCTCTAGCAGTAGTAGAGTGCAGCCGACTAACCCAACTCCCACTAACGCTACAGACCCCAGCAGGTACAGCAAACTAATCTGACCTTGCCGGTATATTTCTCTGGGGATATCCACCCGCAATAGCAGCGCAGGTTGGTTGTAAATATCCCTGATCAAAGCGTAACCCGCGATCGACTCTTCGCTTAAAGGACGCACCAAAATCGATTTTTTTTCCGACAGTTTCTCCCGCACTTGCTGAAAGTCGGCAGGCAACCTAGCCTCATTCACGCTGTGTACGATTAGCGGCAAGCGAGTAATTTTAGAAACCTTTGCAATGCCCGTAGCATCCAAATTGCGCCCGAATATCAGCGTACCTCGGATCGGGCCGGTGCTTTTAGTCGTGAGAATAGGCCGGGAAGTAATCAGTATTGGCCCTGACGGTAGCAGCATGATACCAGCGAGGCTGCTTTTGGCGTTGGGGTGCTGCAACAGCGGGTCGCTTAGAGAAATGCGCCGTTTTAATGCTTCTGGAACAGGCGTTAGTTTCAGCTTTTCGCTGTCTAAACCCGTACCGTAAACTATTTTGCCCGAAGTATTGACAAATATGGCTATATTAACTCTTATATTAGCCAGCCCTTCTGGAACTAAATTAGAGGCAATGAATTCTGAGTTGCGGTTTTGGATAAAATCGTAGGTGTCGTCCCAGGACGACCAGTCGGCAAAGCGCGAGTTGAAGTCATCTGCGGTTTGCCCGAAAACACTGAGCACTCCCTTGACAACCTGTGTTGCTTCTTGTTCCTCTGCTTTGATCAGGCTGCCCAAGAGGATGCTTGAGGAGGCGACATACAGAATGCTAGTCAGTCCAGCGATGGTAATGCCAATGATCGATAGTGTTTTTCGACGCAGTTTCATTGTGCCATGTGTGTGGTGTCCGTCCGAAATTCTCAACTCAGGAGCAATTTTACTACTGTTTCCTGAACCCTGACCGAAAGCAATTTGGTTCGGGGGCACCCGATTTATCAGTGGGGTTGCTTTCTTCAATTCTAAAATCTAAAATCTAAAATCTAAAATCGATTGACTGGTGACGCAGCGCGTGTTTCCTACTTTTCCCACACCTGCTCTTTGTGAGATTCTTTACAAATACCCAAGATGCGCCGATCGTTCTCGCTGATGGTAGAAATTGGGTAATACTGTTGCAGGTTTACCGAGTAGGGAGAGCGACTGCCGTCGTAAGTGTCCACTACTGTTAAATTTAACTGAGTTAGCTCGCCCGTGCCGTAAAAACAGTAAAAAGCAGACCGAGGCAGGTAAAAAGCGCCGACTACCTTACTCTGCCGCATTTCAAATACAAAATATTCTTGTTTAATTTCCTCTGGCTGGCTCGACTGGCCGTAGAGGTAAATGCCATCTGCTAAACCTGTGCTAGCTGTATCTGGCCCAGGATTTGGCGGGGATTGCGAGCTTAAAACGCCGGATTTGATGTCCGAGTCCTGTTCCCGGCGTGCGGGGAATGCGATGCTGAAGTTACCGGGCGAGAGAGCAAGCACGATCGCGATCGCTTCTAAACTTCCTGTCAATATCAAATAAGTCAAAACCACTCCAGACCCCAAAATTTAAAATAGCTGGTTCCAAGCGCCTCTTGTACCATTTTCACAAAGATCGTAGAGAAACCGGGTATTTGGCTTAATTTTGGCTATTAACTTGAAGGAACGATCGCCCGCCCGGTTCCTGAACATAAATCTAAGATTAGTTTTGACCAATTTTGCGTCCGCCCCGATCTGGCGATCGACCCGTCAAATAATACCATTTTAGGATCGCGAATTAAATAACTTACAATTTTAATTGTTATTGTGGGATGGGCGTCCCG
>NZ_JAUBTU010000184.1:0-1928 GCF_036705085.1 Microcoleus sp. B6-A1 | reverse complement strand
AATTGAAGCTCAGGATGCTCAGCTCGCAACTTCAAAACCCACTCTCGAAATTTATGAAATACTTGCGGGCGATCGAACAAACTAAATGGCTCACTAATTATAACCGTTGAGCCAACAGGTAAACTTTGTAAAAATGCTTTTAATCGAAAATCTTGGTATTCTGTACGCCGAAGATTTAATCGAGTATTACTAAAAAAATCGTCTAAAGTAAATAATTTAAATTGATTTGTTCGATTATCAAGAAATTTTATTCGATGTGCAACACACTCATTTTCTTTACACCAGTTCATTAATCTGGGGGACTGATGTTGAATAAAGTCATCTCGCAGTTGATATTCAATTACAAAATAATTAAATTTATTCTGAATATTTTGCCAAGAATGTCTAAGTTCCATACTAGGAATTAATTTATTGAATAATCTATCGGAACTAACAACCGTCCCTAATTTTAATGGAACTTTAAATTGACCAACAGACTTAGCCAACCACAAATTAATCCAAATAGTATAAACAATTAAAAAAAAGATAAGAAAAAAAGCTAAAACCAGACCATGCTTTAAACTTTTCAAAAACAATTTAATCATTTTACTTTACCTTATTTGACCAACCAGGACGCCAACCACGGCACTCAACATCAGTATGCTCGGCCACCCAATAACCCTTATCCCAACCAGCACTACTTTCTAAATTTTTCCAATCCTTATCATCTAATCCTCGAAATCTATCACCAAAAACGACTTGATTGGGCAAAGCCTGAGATATCAAAAAAGACTCAGGAAGCTTAAAAGGATTATATTCTATTTTAAGCCCATCTAAAATAGAATATGAATAGCCAATCAAGAAACACCCTTTAGATTGCGATGCAAATTCCGAAGGAGAAGCCCACATTGTTTGAAGCCATACTTTTTTATTGGGAGGGCAATCAGGAGGAGTAGAAATATTATCATAATTATAAAAATCAGGCTGTGGTGGAGGAACAGGAGGTATCAAACCCGAATTAAGACGATTAAATTCTCTTTCTTGACAATCTGCTTGAGGAGAGCAAGTAGCTACAACACAGGTATATCCTTGAAGCCCACCGCCACCACAAACAACGCAAGAGCGAAATTCAGGCTCATTGGCACAAATTGTTTGAGATTGTTGAGTAGCAGATAAAAACAATGCTGCGGCCGCAATTGTATAACTCTTATAAAGACCATCAAGCCAAGCTTGATAAATAGGCTCATACTCTACCATTAATTGCCGATTCAAATCATCAACTCTTTTAATTTCCGCGTAGTAATTATCACATTCTTCTGTACTTGCGGAGCCAAAAACTCCTGAAATACTAATCAAAGTAAGTATAATCGGTAAAAATCCAGTTACAATCGATCCCAAAGAAAAGCCGACCAAATAAGCAGCACCACGAGCACTTAAAGATGCAGCGGAAACCACAACAAGCGGCGCAACTTCTGCAATAAGTAACCGCAACCCACCAGCTAATTTTGCAAATCGCAACAGCATAATTATTTCCTACTAGCAAGCCGCCAAGCCTTAACCAAGCCTGCAATCAACATGACTGGTAATCCGGTGCTGTACATAACCACCGCGGCGTACCTCATAATCGGAGAATTGACAGAATCAATCGCACTAATCATCAAGGCAGGAATGCGTATCGAATCAGGGGAAACAGGCATTAAATCAAGAACTTTATCAGAGAGAGCTAAACCGCCTTTGTTAAGCAAACAATCATATTGTTCAAGTTCAGCAGCAGTTAGCGGGCGACGCCAAGTGTTGCTCAACCAAAAAGCGTCAGGGTTGCTTTGAGATTGACTACCCTGTGAACTAACCAACTCCAAGGGCTTATCCTCAGCGCGAATATCTCTTGTATAAAATGCCTGACAAAGCGCAGTTAAATCAGTTCCCGGCGGCACATTACCCATACCATA
>NZ_JAUBTU010000090.1:1750-28498 GCF_036705085.1 Microcoleus sp. B6-A1 | reverse complement strand
CTAATTTACAACTCTAAATGCCTACTTTTCTTTGAATTCAGTTTTATTCTCTCGATCCTTTCCTTCAGGGGACTACCCAGTGAAAGTTGCAGGGCTTACGCATGGGGCGGCTAGAAACCCGCTTTCTACGAGTTTTGCGACGAGTCAATCGATTTTAAATTTTAGATTTTAGATTTTAGATTGAAGCCTTGACCCCACGGATAAATACGTTCGGCAAGTTTCATCGGATATACGTTTTTTATTTCTGGACGGATGAATCCGCGGGCTTGTATCCTGGATGCTTTCGGTCACGAGAAATATACGAAGAAACCGGGTGTTTGAGGTCTTTTGATTATCAGATGTATGTACTGCCAAAATTCCTCATCAATCAGGAAGAAAACTGTTAAGTTCTTCGACTAGCAAATGTACTGTTGTTGAAGGATTGTCCGTTTCAGGATTGGGGCGATCGTATTCCTGTAAAAGCCGTTTGGCGTGTTTAATTGCATCCTGCTGTTTGTCTTTTAGTTCCTCATAAATCGTCTCGCTGTTTTTCTTATACTCGTGTCCCAATAACTTGGTTAGCATATTTTGATAATCCTGGCGAGAAATTCCCGTATTATAAAAATGGAAGTGCAGCAAATACCACAATTCAAAAGCATCATTTGAATAAGCTACGTCAATGCCGTTATTTCTTGCAAGAGTTATGGCTGAATTAAAATTTTGCGAGTCGTTAGGATTTTTAGGGTTTTTATCGCGATCGAACACGCACCAAAATCGGTCTTTTTCGTCGGATTCTGTGTCGTTTTTTAACTCAATAGCTTTTTCTACTAAACTCTTCGTATTTTTTCCTTCTCCTTTGATATCCAGCTTAATTACATTTGTGTCTACCGGGAAACTTCTAAAATAGTTGGGTTCTGTTTTCTCACCTTCGCACACGATTAAAAACCATCTTCTAGTTTTAACCTTTCTATTGTAGTAATCAATATTTGTTCTTCTAGACGAACTTTTTTTATTCATGAAGTTCACCTATTAGTTCTTTAAAATTACCAATAAAAGGGATAGCGCCATACTTGCCGATAATGTAATCGCGCTCGAATGAGGCATCTTTTCCGACTTTATACTCTACCAAAGAGTACAAATCAGTAGCGCCTTTGTTGTCTTTTTCGGTAAACCATATTTGATCTTTGCGAAAACTTTTACTACTGAGCAAGTTTGTGTCGTGTGTAGTGAATATAAGCTGTGCGTTGTGCGGATTAGTCTCGTTAGAATTGAATAAGCAGATTAATTCGCGAGTAATCAGCGGATGAAGTCTGGCATCAAGTTCATCAATTAATAAAATTTTTCCTGTCCTTAAAGTATCCAGGAGAATGCCTGCTAATGCAAATAGTTTGTTTGTTCCCTCGGATTCATGCGTTTCGATATCGAATGATTCGATCGAAGTTCGCTTACCGTCAGCATCATATTTCGGGTGAACTGTTTTCACGCCTACTTCATATATACCGAACATAGCGGTTTTCTGGGAAATATACTTTTTGATTTGAATATCAGCAATCCCTAAGTCTAATTTCTTGATAAATTCAATAATATCATGTCTGTGGCGATCGTTCTCAAAAGACTCTAAAGTTTCCTCGCGGTATTGTGTATCTTGCAAGCCTGATATCAATTGCAAAGTTTTACTGAACCACAGCAATATTTTGCCAGAAATTTTACCATTAAATTGTGCGACTACAGAAAGAAATAAAGCATTACTTCGGGTTTTATCGCTAATGCCTTGTCCCTCTGGGAAATCATCTAATATATAATTATCAAAATCCCGTTCAAAAAGCATTTTTTCTTCACTGTCATCAGCTTGAAATAGCCACTCAGAAACAACTTCCCGCGCGTTCACCTCAAAACCGTACCTAAAAGTTTTGCCTTCGAGTAGAAAAACGATTTCAAAGAAAGACGGCTCTTTTTCTGTCTCCGTACTTAGCCTGAATGCTTCAATATCGATCGCGTCTGAAACTTGCGTTTCTTTGGATGAGTTGAGGACAAACCATTTCATAAAGTTAATAGCAGCAACAATGTTGCTCTTACCACTGGCGTTAGCTCCATAAATAGCAGCACTTTTGAGTAAGCTTAACTTATCATTAATTGGGAATACATTATTTTCATCCAGCTCTTTGTCTTCCTCAGTAATTGACGAAGCTACCAGGCTGAGGGTGACAGTTTCTTTAAAAGATTTGTAGTTGCCGACGCTGAATCCAATCAGCATAACTTGCCTCCGATCGCCTAAATTAGTATAACGTGCAAATTTTGCAATTCTTTCTATAATAACACAACCAGCTACCTCAGCTAACACCAAGTGCTAACCATGCGAATTCTCCAAATTATCCCCTCAATTTCCCTCGTCTACGGCGGGCCGAGTCAAATGGTACTCGGACTTTCTGCGGCCCTCGCTTCCCAAGGCATCGATGTCACAATTATCACCACAGATTCTAACGGAGATATCGGTCAACTTCCTTTAGATGTTCCTTTAAATCAACCAATAAAACAAAGCGGTTATCAAATTATTTATTTCCGCTGTTCTCCGTTTCGTAGATATAAGTTTTCTCTCTCGTTATTGCAGTGGTTAAATGAAAACGCGCGACAGTTTGACTTGGCTCACATTCACGCTCTTTTCTCACCAGTAACTACCCTCGCGGCTACAATTGCAAGATATCATCATTTGCCATATATTATGCGTCCCTGCGGTATGCTTGACCCTGCCGATTTGCAGAAAAAAAAGCGCTTGAAACAGATTTATGCCACGCTTTTAGAACGCCCTAATTTAGCAGGTGCTGCTGCAATTCATTTCACAAGTAAAGAAGAGGCTAAAATCTCAGAAAGATTTGGTTTGGGTAGCACAGGCAAGATGCCTGTGCCACGGGATTTGGACTCCACAGGCAAGATGCCTGTGCCACGGGATTTGGACTCCACAGGCAAGATGCCTGTGCCACGGGATTTGGACTTCACAGGCAAGATGCCTGTGCCACGGGATTTGGACTCCACAGGCAAGATGCCTGTGCCACGGGATTTGGACTTCACAGGCAAGATGCCTGTGCCACGGGATTTGGGCAGCACAGGCAAGATGCATGTGCCACGGGATTTGGTGATTCCATTGGGGGTGACAGCAGGTTTGTTTCCTAAGAGATTGCGAGAATCTCAAGTGCCAATTATCTTATTTATGTCGCGAATTGAACCTAAAAAAGGGCTTGATTTGTTAATTCCAGCATTAGAAAGTATTTGGGCATCTGGCATAGAGTTTCACTTTATTTTAGCTGGTTCAAATCCCCAAGATGCTGATTATGAAACACAAATTAAAGTACAAATTCACAATTCAAGCTTAGCAAAATACACAACAATAACTGGCTTTGTGAGCGGTGATTTAAAAGTTGAACTATTGACAAAAGCCGACTTATTTGTATTGCCTTCTTATTACGAAAACTTTGGCATTGCTGTAGCAGAAGCAATGGCCGCGGGTGTACCTGTCGCCATTTCCGATCGCATACATATTGCGGAAGACATACAGCAAGCAGAAGCTGGTTGGGTAGAACCTTTGGAAATAGGGGCGATCACCAATTCAATCAAATCAGCACTTCTCAATCCACAGGAGCGCCAACGGCGGGGATTGAACGGTCAAGAGTATGCCAAAAAGCATTATAACTGGGAGGCGATCGCCCAACAAACCATCGATGCTTACCAGCAGATTTTGTCATCTACTAACTAATGCAACAGCCGTTTACCTTTTACTTCTTCTCCTGCTGCGAGTTCTTGTACTGCTGCTATCAGAATTTGCAGGCGAGATTTTTTCAACGCTGCTACTGCTTTTAACATCAGTAGACTCAGAGTTTGAGGTATCGATCGCCGATTTTCTTCTAATTATAATCGGAACATTAACAGATCGACCGCAGGCTCGGCCGAAGGAGTCTATGTTCCTTCGATAATCGCAGATTGCAGCCTGTACACTCGGTTCTTGACAATCTTTAATAAAGCTTTGTGCTAGTTTGTAATTATTTCCGTCTCCTTGCTTTGAGAAAAGTTCTCCCGCTTGTTGAAAATCTGCTACTGCTTGCGATTTTGTTCCCAACATACAGCGAATAGCACCTCGTTCCAAATAAGCCAAACCATAATTAGGATTAACGCGAATAGCTTGTTCGTAATCCCCGATCGCCTTTTGCTTGTTTCCCAATTCATAGTATGCTTGACCGCGACCGAAATAAGCTTCTGCCAAGTTAGGATTAAATTGCAGCGCTCGATCGTAATTGTAAATTGCCTGCTGCTTGTTTCCCTGTTGGCCAGTAGCAATCCCCAATCCGAGGTAAGCTTGAGGTATGTTCGGATTCAACGCTAAAGCCTGAGTAAAATTTGCGATCGCCCCCGGAACATCTCCCTTTTGAACTTTCAAAGAACCTTGGTTGCTGAAATTTGCCGCTTTTTGAGCGATCGCAACTCTTTGACTGATAACAGCGCGATTGGCTCGGTAATTAGATAACTTATTTTGAGCTAGATTATAAACAGGTGTACGTGAATCGATCGCTTCTAAAAGTGCGATCGCCTGTTGCCATTTACTTTGCGACTGCTGCCAAACTTCGATCGGATGAGGCGGTTTTTGCACAACCACAGCAGCTTCCATCGCCAATTTTTGAGCCGTTGCTAGACTTTCTGCCGCCTGTAAGTTTTGCTGTACAGGAACCAAACTGGGGCGCAGTTTAAGTAAATCTGCTCTAGCTTGCTGATACCCAAAGCCGGGGAAGTTAGGAATTTTCTCTAAATTCGCGAGCGTTTCTTTAAGTCGTTTATCGAAACTTCTGAGCAGATTTACATCGGTGGCTTTCCCTGCATTCTGCGTTTCAACTGCCCGTATTTTCGCTTGCTTCAGCGTTTCATTTGCCGATCGCATAAAGGCGATCGTCCCTACACTTGTTCCCAACACCAAAACCCCTAAACCTGCTAATAAAGCTGCGGGTATTTTGCGGCTTCGCGAATTATTAACTTGATTGTTAATTCGTGATTGCTGTACCCTTCGAGTCTGACGAGACTGTTCCCCTTCCGGTTCTGAATCCACCTCCAAATCCCAAGCAGGCAACTGCAAATCATCTGCTGCTGTTCCCGCTGTCAACTCCCTACTAATGGGAGCAATATTATTGCTATTTCCGCTGTAATACTTGTCAACCAAACTCTGCAATCCTGTCTGATATCCTTCTCCTACCGCCTGAAATCTCCACTCTCCATTCTTTTTATACAAACGACCAAATTCTACACCAGTCTCTCGCGAAAAATTCTCTTTTAATTCATACCGAACAAGTTGGCTTCCCGTATCCAAATTGGTAATTTTGATAAAAGAATTTTTGATATTGCTAAAATTTGCCTTGATTTTATCTGCTTCGTGAATAGTGACGGCAAAAGTTATTTCCTCAATTTCAGGATTGATTTTCTCTAAAATAACGCCGTAAATACTCTTATTCTCTTGACCTCGGTTGTTTTTCTCAGGAATCGATTGCAGCACCGAACCATCGCAGGATTGCAGATTATTGTAAAAAATAAAATATTTATCGTTAGGTAGTTTGCCGTCAGCACCTAGCATAAACGCAGAGACATCAATCTCGTAGCTTTGTCCTGCCTCTGTCACCTGCCAACCGAGGGCGATCGCCATTTTTTTTAAACCGGGCGCTTCTTTAGAGATATTAAATCTCTCACCCTTACTTAATTGCATTGCCATCTGCTTATTTGTTAAATATCAAACTTTATAGTGTTTATCTTAATATTAAGTCACCGGATAATCTTTATCTTCAATAAAACTTAATATTTTGCTTTTAATAGCGGGCTTGATTAAAAATATGTGCTCCCTGTATCTGAATATATTGAGATTTACTTAAGTAGAATTACGTAATTTAAAATCTTGCTTTCTCCCAAACCGATTTCTACAATTTAACTTAATTTGACCCTACTTTTGAGCATTTTCAGAACTAGGTAACAAGGTAACAAATTTACCAAAAGCTCCAGACTAGACTGTTCCGCTTCCGGTTCTGACTCCACCTCCAACTCCCAAACCGGCAACTGCAAATTATCTGCGGTTGCCGCTGCCCACTCGTTAGTAGTTGGAGCAATATTATTACTACTTTAGCTGCAATACTTGTCAACAAAACTCTGCAATCCTGCCTGATATCCTGCTCCTACCGCCTGAAACCTCCACTCTCCACTCTTTCTATACAAACGACCAAATTCTACAGCAGTCTCTCGCGAAAAATTCTCTTTTAATTCATACCGAACAAGTTCGCTTCCCGTATCCAAATTGATAATTTTGATAAAAGCATTTTTGATATTGCTAAAATTTGCCTTGATTTTATCGGCTTCGTCAATAGTGACAACAAAAGTTATTTCCTCAATTTCAGGATTAACTCTTTTTAAGATAACGCCGTAAATAGTTTTATTCTCTTGATTTCGGTTGTTTTTATCCCGAATCACTTGCAGTACCGAATTGTCAAAGGATTGCAAATTATTGTAAAAGATCAAATATTTATCGTTAGGTATTTTGCCGTCAGCACCTAGCATAAAAGCAGAGACATCAATCTCGTAGCTTTGTCCTGCCTCTGTCACCTGCCAACCGAGGGCGATCGCCATTTTTTTTAAACCGGGCGCTTCTTTAGAGATATTAAATCTCTCACCCTTACTTAATTGCATTGCCATCTACTTATTTGTTAAACATCAAACTTTATAGCGTTAATGTTAATATTAAGTGGCACAATAACATTTCTTCTTTAAGAAAACTTAATATTTTGTCTCTAATAGCGGGCCTCATTAAAAAGAGGTGCTACCGCTCTCCGAAGTTATTGAGATTTACTGAGAGAGAATTACGTAAGCAAAAACCGGGCTTTCTACAAAACCCGGTTTCAACAATTGAACTTAATTTGACTCTAATTTTGAGCATTTTCAGAACTCGGTGGCAGGGTAACAAAATTACCAAAAGCTCCAACCGTTTGATAGCTTTTTTTGCCTAATTCAGTGGTGTAAATACTGACCACACCTAAGTTTTGACGCTGCGTTGTATTGTCGAGCAAGCTTTCGATCGTGCCCCGCTGCGAAGTCAGCAAATTCTTGCAACTGCCGATCAAAGTATCTGTAATGCCGCCCAAAGCTTTCGGCACGCGAGAATCTTTGCACACAGTGTTTTCCAACTCGGTTTGGAGTACGCCGGAAGCATAAGTTAGGTATTGATCTCTCCCAGGATTTGTAAATGCCATGCCGGCAGCCAGAAGAGTCAGGGCGATCGCGACTTTTCCCACATTGCCGAAAAAATTAGAAGTTGGCTTGTTAGTATTCATTGCGTTATCAATAATCATTTTTTTTAGCCCCGTTGATTTATAAGCTTCTCTTGATTTAAACTACACCTCCCCAGATACAGATTTCCGAAAGGAGGGGACAGTTTTTAGATTGGAGGCGAGTTGCGAGTAAGTCTCTGACTGGCCTACCTTCCTTTTACGTTTCTCCCTCCCTCAAATCCGGTAAATCTTCAACAAACATTTAGCTGGTTCCCAGGCTCTGCCTGGGAACGAGGAATTTAAACTTAGTTTCGCTTTGATTTTTGCCGATCGATCTCCCGCTGCAACTCTTCAATCTGACGGCGCAAAGCCTCCGTCTCACTGTTAGGCGTTTGCGACTTCACATCAACCGCACCTTCAGCTACAGCCCGCTTGTAGTTTCCTAGCTTAATTTGGCGGTATTCCTCGGAACTGGCCCAGTCTCGCAAATATCGCAGCCGTTCCACCGGGAAAGGGTGACTCAGCATCACACCTTGGCCGCCGTTGTAAAGTAAAAACTTATACACTTGGTTGAGATTGTCTCGATCGAGCTCTTGATAGTTGTCAGACTGGCGGATAAATTCTTGCAAACTGCATTGGTCAGCATATTTACTGCTAACTCCCGCAAGTTTCATCATCGTCTTCATCACACTGTTCAAGTCATCTGTTACCAACAAAGCCGCCCGGTCTGCCGATAATTCAGCCTTGCGACGCCACTCGTAAAAAGCGAAAATTAAACCGCTACCGACCATATTTCCCAGCCCGAAAGTCATCTCGCCAATTGTCGATGCCACGCTCATCGCCCACATCGCCATTTGATTTAAAGTTGGATGGCCGCATTTAATGTGTCCCAACTCGTGAGCCAAGACTACCCGCAGTTCCGCCTCGTCCAACAAGTCTAAAAGACCAGTGTTTAATACTACATAAGGCTGGTTTTTTCCCAGGGCATAGCTGTTAACTGAGGGATTCTGAGAAACAAACAAACCTGGTTCTGGAAAAACATCTAAAGCCTGCACGCACTCGCGAAATATATGATAAATGCTGGCATATTGGCGTGGGCCGACTTGAATGCTATTTCCCATTAGGTAAACGAATTGCGGTCGTTCGTAGATAAATTCTACAAATTTGCTGGCAATTAAGTCAAATCCAGGCACGCTTCGCAGCGCTTCCTCAGCTTGGCGATCGAGGGGATGTTGAAATGCTTCGCTAGAAATTCCCGTATAAGTAGGCATAGTTGTTGCAAAAGTTACATTTAAGATATCAGTATTGCCGATCGCAGCGGGTGCTAGCTGGCGCCTGACTTATCAATATTATCGCGACAAATATTGAACTGTTGTGGAACAGGCCGGAAAGCCTGTTCAAATTAGCGTTAAAATTGTGGTTCTGGTACAGGCGCGATCGACAAACATCTTTCACAGTGCCTGTGTATCGCCTCACCCAAAAATTGGAACGTGCAAAAATGGCTATCCTGCAACTCGAAAACGGTACAACCTACACTCAACAAAGCGACATTACCCGAGAACTCGCTTCCTTAAACATTCAACTCAACCGCTGGCCCGTGGGTGACAGCGCTGAAATTCAAAATTTGTTAGCTAAAGATGCTCTTGACGACAATCAAAAAGAGCAAGTGCTGCAAGGCCTCGACGGCTACTTTCAACAACTCAAGGAAACGGCAGGCTATCAATCGCGAGACTTAATTGTACTGCACCCAGACATTCCCAACCTCGACACCTTGCTGTCCAAATTCAACAAGTGCCACATCCACGCCGATGATGAAGTCCGCTATATCGTAGCAGGCGAGGGCATTTTCGGCTTCGTGCGGCCCGACGGTAGCCAAGTCGAACTCACTGTGCAGCCGGAAGAATTTATCAACGTGCCGGCGAATACAGAACACTGGTTTTATTTGACAGCAGCCCGGAAAATTAAAGCGGTGCGCTATTTTACCACGCAAGAAGGCTGGACGCCGGAGTATACCGATACGGAAATTCGATCGGGCTTAGCCATCGTTTAAATAGGCCAGCTAAAGATAAGTTTCATGAACTCGTCAAGACTGCCCTCCAAAATCAGGATTGGACAATTACTCATGATCCTTATCATATCGATCTGGGATTTGTTGATTTTTATATCGATCTGGGTGCAGAACAGTTATTAGCAGCGACAAAGGATAATGAAAAAATTGCGGTTGAAATCAAAACGTTTTTGGCACCCTCGACGATTTCAGAATTTCATACCGCAGTGGGACAATTTATTAACTATCGGATTGCATTAGAAGATGACGATCCCGATAGAACTCTTTACTTGGCAATTCCATTAGATATTTACAAAAGATTTTTCAAATACTCATTTATTCAAAGGGTGATTGAACGCAATCAAATTCCGCTTTTAGTTTACGATACCGAAAAAGAGGAGATTTCTCAATGGATAAAGTAAGTTTGTATCGTCAATATATTCAGGAGTTGCTAACTGAGCGATCCCAGCGACGATCGCCTAGCGATCCAGTTTCCAGCGAGACGATTTTCGATCTGGTAAAGGATCGCTATCAACTTGTAAATGTGGGTTGGAAAAACGGTAGCACTCGGATTTATGGCTGTGTGATTCATGTAGATATTAAAGATGGGAAAATTTGGGTGCAGCATGACGGGACTGAAGAAGCGATCGCCGATCAGTTAGTAGCACGAGGTGTCCCATCCCAGGAAATTGTGCTGGCGTATCATGCACCTCATGTCCGACAATACACCGAATTTGCAGTTGGTTGATCCAGCCTCAAACTTTGTGATTTACAGATCGCAATATGCTCAAAGCAACCGCCTCCGCCACCTTAATCCCATCAATTCCCGCCGACAGGATTCCACCCGCATATCCTGCACCTTCCCCAGCAGGATAAAGGCCTTCTGTATTCAAACTCTGATAATCTTCCTTGCGTTTAATCCGAATTGGTGAAGAAGTGCGCGTTTCCACCCCAGTCAAAACCGCATCATCCATCGCAAATCCTTTAATCTGTTTGTCAAAAGCCGGAAGTGCTTCGCGGATAGCTGCGATCGCATAATCGGGCAAACTTTCGCTCAAATCAGTCATCACAACTCCCGGCGTATAAGACGGCTGCACGCTGCCTAGCGCCGTGGAAGGGCGATTTGCCAAAAAATCACCCACAAGCTGCCCAGGGGCGTTGTAAGTGCCACCTCCTAACTCAAATGCCCGTTCTTCTAAGCGACGTTGAAACTCAATTCCTGCTAAGGGATGACCGGGATAATCCTCCGGCGTGATACCCACCACAATCCCGCTGTTAGCATTGCGTTCATTGCGAGAATATTGACTCATCCCATTAGTAACAAGTCGCCCCGGTTCTGACGCAGCCGCCACTACCAAACCACCGGGACACATACAGAAACTATACACAGAACGATTGTTTTGGCAATGGTGAACCAGTTTGTAATCGGCGGCACCCAAAAGCTTATGGCCCGCGCGATCGCCAAAACGACAGCGATCGATGATAGTTTGGGGATGTTCCACCCGAAAACCAATGGAAAAAGGTTTAGCCTCGATGTAAACTCCGCGCGAAAACAACATTTCAAAAGTATCGCGGGCGCTGTGTCCCACCGCCAGAACTATATAATTACTAGCAATATATTCTCCGCTAGCGAGGGTAAGTCCCTGCACTTTTCCATTTTCGATGTGGATATCTTCTACACGAGTTTGAAACCGAATTTCTCCGCCTAATGATTCAATTTGGGCGCGTACACTTTGGACAATTCCCACCAGTTTGAACGTGCCAATATGCGGTTTATTAATATATAAAATTTCTGGTGAAGCTCCCGCATTCACAAGTTCCGTCAGCACCTTGCGTCCATAATGCTGAGGATCTTTAACTTGGCTGTAGAGTTTGCCATCGGAAAAAGTACCCGCACCACCTTCGCCAAACTGAGCGTTAGATTCAGGGTTGAATTCTGCTTTTTTCTTCCAAAATCCAAAAGTATCAGCCGTGCGATCGCGCACAGCTTTTCCGCGTTCTAAAAGGATAGGGCGAAACCCCATTTGTGCCAACATCAGACCTGCAAACATACCGCAGGGCCCTGTACCAATCACAATGGGGCGAATCGTCAAATTGCTGGGGGCTTTGGCTACATAGCGATAACTCGTGTCTGGTGTTACCATCACATGAGGATCTTTTTTGAAGCGTTGGAGAAGTTGCTTTTCCTGTGTCGTCTCTACATCCACAATATAGACAAGGAGGATTTCTGCTTTTTTACGAGCATCATAGCTGCGCTTGAAGATGGAATAGCTGAGCAATTCTTCGGGGGGAATTTGCAGCTTTTTGAGAAGGGCATCGGCGATCGCATCTTGAGGATGATCTAGGGGGAGTTTTATTTCGGTTATTCGTAACATATAGTGGAAGTAAGAAGGAAGAAAGAAGAAGGAAGAAGGAAGAATAAAAATCCCGAACAAAAGTATTATAACTATTTAACCGGAGATCCTATGGGCGATCGTCCTCGGTCGAGCAATTTTTGATTTTTGAGTGGATAATTGCAGAAGCGTTATAATAAATAAAAAATTAAGTTTTGTAAAGACCCTTGACTGCAACATTTACACCCAAAAACAGCCGCACCTGGCACGCTCTCAACCCCCTGTGGCAAGGAGCAGAAGACTCAGTACAGAAGGGTTTGCCCCACACCAAACTAGCACCGGCGTGGCAAATACTGCTCCTGGGCGACGGTTCTCCCACCCGTCACCTGCAACTGCTGACAGGGGAACCCACAGAAGTAGATGTGATCGATATGTCCTTAGTGGGTGAAGGCGCAGACGGCGCACCCGAGCAAATTGTCGCCGTTCCCGGGCCGCGGCTGCGCCGCCAAGTGTGGCTGCGGACTGCTTCGGGACAGCGCCTGGCCTATGCGACTTCCTGGTGGGAAGCGAGCCACGTAGACGAATATTTACAAAATAAATCTTTGCCAATTTGGGCTAGTTTAGCGAGGCTGCGGACAGAATTGTATCGCGATGTGCAGGGCATTTATTGCGGTGATTCGGTGGCTTTGGAGTCAGCTTTTGAACAGTCGGGGCCTTTTTGGGGGCGACACTATTTGTTTTGGCATCACGGCAAGCCACTGACGCTGATTTATGAGGTGTTTTCGCCTTATTTAACTAAGTATTTGGGGCCGATGCAATTGGATGTGGATTGAGACTGAGATCTTGCACCATTATCAATAAGGCTTTCAGGGCGGGCTAGAAGCCCAACCCCTACTCCCCACAGTAAAATTCATCTCTTGTGGAACAGGCATTTTGCCTGTTCTCAAGAAGAAAAGGAAAATAAGGAGGGTGTAGAACTGAAGCTTCTACTTATTTCATTTTGATTCGACGAAATTTTACTCGCAAACCGTCGCGGGGATGAGGCATCGGTATTGTGATCAAATTCAAATCTTGATCCGGTAACAGATCCCACTCGTACTCCCGAACCATCTTTGCTGCAAACAACTTCATCTCTAATCGGGCAAATTCTTTGCCCAAACATTCTCGCAAACCGCCGCCAAAGGGCACGTAACTGAAAGGTTTAGCCGATCGATCCGAGCTAAATCGATCGGGGTCGAATCGATCGGGTTCAGGATAAAGTTGACTATCCTGATGGGTTTGAGTAATCCCAGAAACCACGCTCCAACCCTTGGGAATTTCATAGCCACCGAACTCACAAGCATTAATTACTGTCCGAAAAACACCTGCCGCCGGTGGAACCAAACGCAGCACTTCTCGCATAACCTGCTCTAAATAAGTCATTTGTTTGAGCTGTTCCAATGTTAGGGGTTCAGTCGCGGGGAACTGCTGCTGTTCGGCCCGCACTTTTGCCATCACATCGGGATTTTGAGCCAGGAGAAGGCAAAAAGAGGCGATCGCCGAAGTTAAAGTTTCGTGTCCCGCAAACAGCAGCAACAGCACTTGATCTTTTAACTCATCCAAACTCAAACTATTTCCCTCGTCATCGCGAGCCGAAATCAGCAAACTCAAAGCATCATTGCCACTAGGGGCTTCTTTTTGGCGATCGCGAATAATCTTTTCCAGTTCTGCTAACAGTAACTTTCTGCTACTTTTCGCTTTACCAAACTTAGTCCAAGGCACATCTAAAGGTATCGAAAATAAACCATTAGACCAAGTTTCAAAATAATTACCTAGCGCCGTTTCCGAAGCCTTTTCAATCCCAACTAACAACTTACCCGCCACATCAAAAGTATAATTTCTCAGTTCGGGATACCAAGTCAGGGTTTCCATTTTTTCCCATTTTTCCAAATAGCGCTGAGTGATATCTTCCATCCCGCCGATGTAGCCAACCAAAGCTCGCGGCTGAAACGCTTGGTACAGCAACTTGCGCCGATTTAGGTGGTTAGCACCCGTTTGCAGTGACAAGGAAAGCGGCCCTAAAAGCGCTTTCGTACTCGGAGGAAAACTCACAACAAAATATTGGTTGTCATTGCTTAAAACAAACAAACTAGCCTCTTGGCCACGCATAAACACGGTAGGCTGTCCGAAAATGCTGGTTTTGAAAATGGATCCGTACTGCTGGTGGCGTTTTTTGGCAAATTGGGAATCTTGCAAAAAGTTGAGGGTATCGCCAATTAGGGGTAAACCTAAACTGCCGGGAGGTAATGCCATATGTGATTTGTGATTTGTGATTTGTGATTTTTAATATCATATCAATTTTAGTTGGAGGGCTGGCAATACGCACCAGACAAATTTAGGGAAAAATAACTTTTCTCTGTTGGTAGTCTGTCGGGTGCATCAGTCTTAAGGTTAGTACAAAAAAAATATGGTTTTTTCAACTGAGCCACCTTAGTATTTTGCCGAAAAACCATTTAATTTTCTGTCCTTTTAATCGGAATCTCGATTATAAATTCAGTACCTTTCCCCACCACCGAGAAACACTTGATTTCACCTTTATGTTTTTCGACAATAATTGAATGGGAAATCGCTAAACCCATCCCCGTTCCTGAACCGACCCGTTTGGTAGTATAGAAGGGGTCAAATATCCGTTGCTTGACTTGATCGCTGATACCTGCACCGTTATCAGCAATTCTAATCACAGCGAGAGTACCTTCTACCTCTGTACTAATGCGGATAATTCCCGGATTTTCGAGCGGTTCTTGTAACACATCAATAGCGTTAGCAATAATATTCATAAACACCTGATTCAACAGTCCGGCGTAGCACTCCACCAGTGGCAATTTCCCGTATTCTTTAACGAGTTGAATTGCTGGGCGATCGGGCTGAACTTTCAGACGGTGTTCTAAAATCATCAATGTGCTGTCGATGCCTTCGTGAATGTTAACCTTTTTCATGTCAGATTCATCAAGGCGAGAGAAATTCCGCAAACTCCGCACGATATCCCGGATGCGAGTAGCTCCCATCTGCATAGAAGACAGCATTTTCGGCAAGTCGTCTAGCACGAAATCCAGCTCTAAAACTTCTATTTCCTCCTGAAGAGCTGGAGAAGGTTCCGGGTATTCATCTCGATACATTTGCACCAGTTTCATCAGGTTTCTGGCGTATTCTTCTGTATAGGTAAGATTGCCGAAGATAAAGCTGACCGGGTTATTGATTTCGTGGGCGATTCCTGCTACCATCTGACCGAGACTAGACATTTTTTCTGCCTGCACGAGCTGAGTTTGAGCTTGCTGGAGTTCGCACAGAGTTACTTCGAGTTTGGCTGCTTGTTCTTGCGCTATCCGAGCTGAATCGACGCTTTTAGTGTAAAGTTCAGATTGACTGATGGCGATGCCCAATTGATCGCCAATTGCCTCCATTAACTCCACTTCCTCTTTTGTCCACTTGCGTGCCTCCCTGCAAGAAACGCAGCCAACAACACCAGTTAAACCCCCGGCACTTTTAATCGGTAAATCCAAGACAGACTTGCAACCAAGCTCCAAAAAGAATTTTTGTTCGACGGGATCGCTGACAGTTGCAACATCATCTATTTGATAAACTTCCAAATTAGCGATTTTTTGCGGTAGCGTACCCGTTATGTCAGCAGGGAAATAACCCAAAAGCGAGAACAAATCATCATTTTTAGCTTCGTGGACGACATCCCAAGCAGGTGGCGAAGCGTCGGGCAAATACCAGATAAAAATACAGCGATCGACTTGCAGCAAGTCGCGAATTTGCTGCACGGTTGTTGCCAAAATAGTATCTAAATCCAGAGATTCGCGGATATTGCTAGCTAGCTGGTTCAGCAGCGTTTCCTGCTCCGCTAACTTGCGGAATCTCGCTTCCGACTTTTGCAACTGTCTTTGAGATTCTTTTTGTTTTGTAACGTCCAAACCTAAACCGATTAAGCCGATTGCGTTACCAAAATCATCTTTGACCTTAGTTTTAATTGTCTCCAAATAATGTTCTTTACCATCAGCAAGCTGCATCACTTCTTCAGTATAACAGGGAATATTTTGGCTCCAGGCTTGCACGTCAGATTCCATGCACTTAGCCGATGCTTCTAATCCCAAAACTTCGGAATAGTGAGATGCTGCTAAAAATCTTGATTCAGGTATAGCCACATCTTCGCAGAAAGTTTTGTTAATTAATAACATCCGCCCGCTAGCATTTGTCAGCCATACCCAGATCGGAGCGTTGTCAATAATTGCCCTCAAAGTTTGCTTTTGTCGGGCGAGAGCTTCTTCTGTTTGTTTGCGCTTAATCCCCAGGGCGATCGTATCGGCACTTGAGGCCAAAGCAATCAGCGTTGATTCATTCAACTCCTGGCGAGCAAACATCGCGATTACTCCCAGCAACTGATTGTCAACAATTAGCGGATATCCAGCAAAAGCCACCATTCCTTCTCGTTCGGCCCATTTTTTGTCCTTGATGCGAGGATCTTCTTGCACACAATTAGTGATGTGAGGTTGTCGCTCCAGGGCGATTAAACCAATCTTGAACTCACCGACAGCAATGCGGCTGTGAGCGCCGTCAATGTGAGTATATATCCCCGCGCTTGCTTGCAGTTGCAATACATTTCCCTCTTCATTCAACGTCCAAATCCGAGCAAAGGCAACATCCAAATGGCGCACAACTGCATCGGCGCAATATTGCAAAGTTGCAAGCAAAGTCTGGTTTTGAGTTAGACCAATTCCCACATCTGCTGTGAATAAAGAAAGTTTTAATTGTTCTGCTAAAGCTTGTTCTGCTATTTTGCGCTCTGTAATGTCCGTAGCAGCACCGAGACGCTGCTTAATTTTTCCCTCCTCTGTTCTGCTAAACACAATTTCCCGGCTGACTAGCCAGCGCCAACAGCCTTTTTTGTCGCGCACCCGATATTCGTACTCACCAACTTCGCCGTCGGGACCAGTTTCCAATTGCTGCAAATATTCTGGAAATTTAGCTAAATCATCAGGGTGGATAATGGTAGGCAACAGACTGCTGCCCATTTTTTGAACTTCTTCGACGGTATAGCCCAGCGCGACATTGATTTCGCGGTTGTTGTACACATTTCGCTGCTCGATCTCGTCGTAGACATAGAGAATATTCGGAGTAGCATTGGCAATTTGTTCGATAAAACGCTGACTCTCTTGCAGCGCTGCTTCTGCTTGTTCTTGAGCGGAAATGTCGCGGCCAACACCATAGATCAATTCTTCCTCGCAGAAACGGGTAGCAGTCCAGGCTATCCACTTGTAAGAACCGTTGCGACAGCGCCAGCGGTTTTCAAACCCAACGGTATTATTCCCCGCAGCAATACTTTCAGCTTCTTTTAAAGTAATTTCGCGATCGTCTGGATGCACGAATTCAAGGAAGAGTTTGCCAACCATTTCGGCTGGGGAATAGCCGAGTATTTTTTCTGCTGCTGGGTTGATGAGTGTTATATAACCGTCAAAACTAAGGACGCACAGCAGATCTAGCGAGAGGCTAAAAAAGCGATCGCCCCCGTTGGGTTCGCTGGATGGGCGATCGTTTTGGGCTACGACAGCAGATGCGTTTGAGCGCGCCGATACCGCCAAAAAGACAATATTTGCTATTCCCAAAAATCCCAGGGCGAGTTGGCTATCGTAGAAATTATCACCGCTGCCAGCTACGAGCCACCCGTTTAAGACAAGCAGTACAATTATCAAAATTGAGAATAAACTGCCAGGGGCGATCGTCCCTACGCTAATTTTTTTTTCATACTCCTTGCTGCCTTCTGCCTTTTCTATTCGGGTGACTGCTGCCGTAATTTTTGTCCACAACACGTGCAGTAAGTTCGATAATTTAGTGCTTTTTGATTCTTCGATACGAACAGAAGATTTCATTTTTTTACTTTTGATCCCGTTTTACGTGCGGTGAGCCAAAATTACAATAAAGCTGTTTAAATATTGTTAAACTTTCCTAGCTTGCGAAATCTAGCGTTTTAAAATTTGCGTAAATCTACGCAAACCGACCATAGAATTAAGTGTATTTACGGAATTAGGGAGTAATCTCTTTTTAGCTGGGGTGGGCATTTTCTAGTTTTTCCGACTCATAGAGAGAGTTTATCTATAATACTACGCTACATATTGCTCTTAGTCATTGGACATTTGGCCTAATCTAGCTAATCCTGGACGTAGAACCTAATTATGTAGGGTTCGCCTGAAGCAGCTTGGCGCGTTATAGTAGCGTGTTATACGACTTTTGCCGTCCAGGAATGACCTGGTTTGATGTAGGAAAATACTGCGTGGAGCGCGCTGGCTGTGGGTTGAACAACCAGGCATATTAGTCAAGTTCAATCAGGTTGAATTTGACCATAAATTATGAAGTTCAAATAAAGATAAACTGTGGATTTCTGAAGATAAAATGACAAAAATATTGGTAGCAGTTTTTCGTTGCACTCCTATGTTCGCGCGTAAGGGCTAATTAGTAATTGGTAACGGGCAATTGGTAATTGTTACGAGTTGAAAACACTAGATATCAATTTTGTTGTGATTCATCAGCAGGCGATGGGGGCCAAGGCGCCACAGCACCCAAAGCAGATTTGCGGCCTAATTGCTGTTGCCGAATTCGCTCCAAATTCCCGGCAGGAATAGAAGCTATGAGTTGCCGCGTGTAAGCTTGCTGCGGTTGGCGGTAAATGCGCTCGGCAGTGCCAATTTCTTCGATTTTACCTTTGTTCATGACGATCGCGCGATCGCTCATAAACTTGACCACGCTCAAATCGTGAGAAATAAAAATATAAGTCAGTCCAAACTCTGTTTGCAACTCCTTCAGCAAATTTAAAACTTGCGCCTGCACCGACACATCTAATGCCGAAACCGACTCATCGCAAATAATAAACTTAGGATTCAAAGCCAAAGCTCTAGCAATACAAATTCGCTGTCTCTGTCCACCCGAAAACTCGTGAGGGTAGCGCCGCATAAAATCGGGATTTAAACCCACTCTATCCAACAAATAAGCAGCGCGCTCGCGCTGTTCTTTCTGGTTCTTACCAAAGCGGTGAATCACCATCGGTTCCATCACCGCATCCCCAACATTTAGGCGCGGATCGAGAGAACTAAAAGGATCTTGAAAAATAATTTGCAGATCGCGCCGCAGCCAGCGCAATTTGCGATCGTACTCTTTTTTCATCCGATAATTAGCCATCCACTGCGATGCCGAACTACTTTTCGCAGGAGGCGTAATTTCTTGACCTTCAAAAAACACTTTACCGCTGGCGATGGGAATTAATTGCAGCAAAGCTCTCGCCAAAGTTGATTTGCCGCAGCCAGACTCACCCACCAAACCCAAAGTCTCGCCCGGATAAACCTCAAAAGAAATATCGTTTACCGCCATAAATAAGCGTTTAGTTTCGCCAAACATTCCCTGAACCGGAAAACCGACTCGCAAGTTATCAACAGCTAGCAAAGGCTCGGAAATATTCGGCAGCCGAGGCGGTTTTCCTGTTGCAAAAGCGGGATTTCCCCCGCTGTTGTCGCCGTCTAAATCGGCATTTTTCTCGACAATTACTAATTCGCCGCTAGCATTTGTGGTGACATCCATAAAATCGGAAACTGTCGGCAAGCGGCGCCTTTGCCGATCGAGAGTTGGGCGGCAAGCTAATAAACCTTTTGTGTAAGGATGTTGGGGATTGCTGAAAATTTGTTCGATCGCACCGCACTCAACAATCTTGCCTCGGTACATCACCGCCACCGTATCGCCAATTTCCGCAATGACGCCCAAATCGTGGGTAATAAAAATCATTGCCATGCCTCTAGAGTCGCGCAACTCGCGCAGCAAAGCTAAGATTGTTGCCTGCACGGTTACGTCCAAAGCCGTGGTCGGTTCATCAGCAATTAATAAAGTTGGATTGCAAGAAATGGCCATTGCAATCATCACGCGCTGGATTTGACCGCCAGAGAGTTCGTGGGGATAGCGATCGAGCATAGCTTGTTTTTGGCCGTTGACGAGCTGCATCAAATCGCGATCGTCCTCCATAAGTGCTTGATTCCCCGCAGCAGTCCGGGAATGCTCTTGCCGCAAAGCCAAACACCGCTGCCTGATCTCATCGTCTGCCGGTAGCAGCTTCACTTCTTGCAGCAAAGAAGCAGCTTGGCGTCGCGCTTCTGTCTGCGACACCTGTTGGTGCAAACAAATGGCTTCTGTGAGTTGAAATCCGATCGTATAAACGGGATTTAGCGAGCTCATCGGCTCTTGAAAAATCGTCGCAATCTGGCTGCCGCGGTATGTTTGTTTTTCCCTGTCCGGCATTTCCAGGAGATTCACAGGCCCATTGCTAACGCCGTCTTTTGTCGGAGAAAACCAAATTTCGCCATCGATTTTGGTTGACGAACTCGAAAGCAAACCCATAACAGCGAGGGATGTTACCGATTTTCCCGACCCCGACTCTCCCACGATGCCCAGAGTTTGCCCTCGCTTGACCTCAAACGAAATGCCGTCAACCGCTTTGACAGTTGCAGACACATCGCCTGCGTCGGCAGATTGAAATTGAACCTGCAGGTTGCGAACTTCTAGGACGGTTTCACTCATGGAAGTCTATGGCAAAAATTAAAGGGAGATTAAGTGGATTGTAGCAGGGCCTGTTCAAGGCAGAAGGCACGGGGAAAGTTTTAAGATTGCTTCGTTCCTCGCGAAGCGTGGCAATCAGAAAACTCAGAGCTAGTTATAGCCGCTCTCAATCAGGTGAGGTACTCGCCGGCTGTCTTACCAATTTCGCAATCGAAAATCGAAAATCGAAAATCCCAATCAGTACCTCACTCAATTGACAATTGCGATAAATGCCTTCTGCCTGCAATTTTCCTCAAAAACCAATGACTTGAGTGTCAGCAGGCAGTGCAGTGGCCTCGGAGACCTTTTTAAACACGGTTGCCTGTTCGTTTAAGGAATTAGGTCTGGCCTGTCCGGGATTGGTGCCTTGCAACTGAAGGCGCATTTGACCTTCGGCAGTCAACTCAAAAACAGTCTCAACGGTTTCTGTGCTGCTGAGGCCGACATCAAGGTGCATCGGTTTTTCACCGAGATTAACTTTGTATCTCATTTCTTTGGCGCGGGCGGCTCCGTCGGGGCCTTTAGCCATGAGAAACAATTTGCCTTCTGGGGCAAAGACGAAGGTGAAAGACTGACCGGAGGGGACTGTGCCTTGCCATTGGCCTAGGAGTTGCGTGTCGATGTTGCTGGTGGCCGGGGCTGTAGCTTCAGCAATTGTTGGTGTTGCTGCGGATGCGGGGCCGAGTGAGGCGTTGAAGCTAATGAGGATGCCCAAGCAAAGGCTACCTGCGATCGCTTTACCAATCATTTTTGAATTAGACATGAGACCGATCTAAAAATTGGTTATTTGTTTTGTACACTGTAGCGGTAAAACCGTACTTTGTTTAGTTTAAATCCCTTTTTGGGATAGATATAGGTTGAGCTTCCAACCTGCAGTGCAGTTGTCACCCCCGGACTAAAGCTTTTCCTGAGCTTGTTGAAGGGTCATTCGATTTTAGATTTTAGATTTTAGATTTTGGATTTTGGATTGACCCCACGGATAAATTCTGGTGCTTAAGAATTTTAGATTTTAGATTTTGGATTGATTCCACGGATAAATCACGTGGCGGGTACCATCAAGGAATTCTTGGTCACGGGGCTTCCAGTTTTTTTTATTGTTGTAAAATCCAATACAAATCCGGCTTAAGCTGCACAGTTCGCTGTTCTGAGTAGATTGTTCTTAACTCAAAACAGCTAATTGACTATTGCGTTCGATCGCACCCCCAGATATTTTGGTAAATCGATCGCATTAATAGTCTGTCATTAATTTTTTTCAGTATCGGGTTCGACTTGTTCTGTCGGAGATTCCGGCGCGGGTTCCTGTGGATTTCGCGATCGTTTCATGCGCTCCAATGCCTCTGCGTAAGACCAAGCCATGCTCACAATAAAAGCTTTCGCCATGCCGGACAAATTTTGTGCATCCTCGCTTTCAGGCGCTTCAGCTTTTTGGTTGCCGTCGTTCATCATGTTTTTGTTTTCTCCCGGGCAGGTTTTTCTAGCGATTTTTTGCAGTGTGCGATCGATACCCACAAATTATGATTTTTCTTGCACCCGCACCCTACTTGTCTTTGAGGATATGACCTTGCTCAGCACAAATAATATCATAAATACACTGATTCGATGACCGCATCAGAAAGAAACCTTAACTTCGCTGGTGGCCCGCAACACTGACTCTTGCTGGAAAGTGCGCTTGTAAGTTTCGATAATTTCATGAATAGCTTGATTCTTTTCCGGACTACTTTCATAAATTAAAATAACTATTTTAGAGTTTTCTCTAATCAGAATTCCCGATCTGTTGAGAAACTGCCCGGAGCCGTCTAATACGGTTAGCCCCTCCCGAAAGCGAGGGGTAATAACTGCCTTGACAAACTCCTGCCATTCTGATTCAGAAATTGTCTCGCCTCCCGGTTTTGTTAAGCCAAAATACAGTTCATCTTTGAGGAGATTTGTTTGCTTGGCATGAGTATCCGAAGTTTCGGGAAGTTGAGCGTGGGCAATTGTCGCCGGACAAACAGGCAGGATGAACAGCACGCCGGTCAAGCAAAGACTTTTAAGATGTTTATTCATCAGGAATTACCTGCAACTTCTATATGTAGGGTGCAACTGAGATGTTGCACCATTCTCAATAAGCTTTGTATGAACAGGCTTTCCGGCCTGTTCCACAAGAAAATTCACTCTTTGTGGAACAGGCCGGAAAGCCTGTTCCTGAGAATGGTGCAAGATGTGAGGTGCAACCTAAGCGCTTTACCACTTATTTATTCGTCTAAAGGGAAAGAGACGAAAGTTTGCGTAGTTTGACCTCGAACTCGTATTCCAGAGGCTAGCTAAGTCACAATGGATTTAATTTAACATAAAAGGCTTCCAACTCAAAAACCCAGTTTCTCAGGTGAAACTGGGTTTTTGAGCATCTGTTCTAGTTTATTTATGCTCGCCTACTTGATTGCGTCTGCCGTATTAAGTAGCTCAACTTATTTAAACGTCAAACTTTTCAGGTGTTCAGAAACCCGGAAGGGCGAGCACTCTTGGCTGCGCCCCGAAAGCAATCAGGTTTCTCAAAGTGTTATATTTTTTTAGGTGGAGCTACTAATCCTTTAATTCGCGGATACTTCTCTTAGCAGTGTCTTGATACATCTCCCCCATTTCTTTCACGGCTGCTCCTGCCTCTTGCCCAATCTTCTGAGCTCGTTCGCCGGGAGAGTCTGAGGTTTCGCGAGCTTCTTGCCTCCATTCCCGTGTTGTTTGGGGTCTTTCAGGATTGGTTAGATCAGCCTTTGAGCTGGCTTGCGCGCCAAAACCTTTGTTAGTGCGTCCCGAATCAACAGTGGTTGTCAGCACCAGAAAACCAACTAGGACAACACTCAAAAAACTCTTAATTTGAAAGCCCTTAAGTAGGGAACTGATGCGAGCAATGGCTGTGGAAATCAAATTCATCTCAGTAATACTCCCTAAGTTGATTGGTGATAATTTTCAACATTTTTTCATCTAATTGACTCGCTCCAAAATCAGCAGCGAACGCGAGGTAAAGCCAACTTAGCTTCAACTTGCCATTAACTACCTAAATAGAGTTATAGGTTAGCGATAAAATCTGGTAAACACGCCACCTATGTGTCAGCCAATTAGCTTTTTCACACATGAATATCACGTTAACAGCAGCCAAATAGTTCTACCTCTAACTAAAGTCATAACTTAGTTAGAAGCAAAAAACATATTTTTATACACATGGTTAGACAATTTTTAATCAATCATGCTCTGCAGGGCAAATTCTTATTGCAAGCGATCGCCCGTTTTCACGTCAAACCAGTGCAGCAACTGAGGCCCAAAAACCAGCTCTACAATTTCGGAATTCCAGTGGCGGTCATTTGGCAGCAAAGCCCGCACCGTTACTGACTCCAAACCTTTAACTCGGACGCTAAGTAAATTTTGCATTCCCAAGTTTTCCACTAAAAAAACCTCACCTTTAATTGCCTCTGGGGCCGACATATTGCCGGCCTCTACATCTGCAAAGCCGACGTGTTCCGGGCGAATTCCTAACACAATTTCTGGCGGCACAGTCGGCATATCTGGTAGTCGAACTCGAAAATCGCCCAAAATCGCAAAATTGCCCTGGCATTTAAGCACTAGCAAATTCATTTGCGGGCTGCCCACAAAACCGGCTACAAACTGATTTGCAGGACGGGTATAAATTAAGTGTGGCGGATCGAGCTGCTGCACGTTGCCACTGTTGAGAACTGCGACTTTGGTAGAAAGCGTCATTGCTTCGGTTTGGTCGTGAGTTACGTACACTACAGGAGCTTTTTGGGAGGAAAATAATTGTTTGAGTTCGGCCCTAACTTTTTCCCGCAATAATGCGTCGAGATTGCTCAAAGGTTCGTCGAGCAAAAATACTTCCGGTTGGCGCACTAATGCGCGGCCGAGGGCGACTCGCTGCCGCTGTCCGCCTGATAGTTTTCCTGGTTTGCGATCGATTAATTCCGTCAATCCGAGGGATGTTGCAACTTCTGTCACTAACCGGTTGATTTCACCGGAGGAGATTTTGCGAAGTTTGAGGCTCGATGCCATATTCTCGTATACTGTCATGTGCGGATAAAGCGCGTAACTTTGAAAAACCATTGCAATATCCCGATCGCCCGGTCTGAGATAAGTGACATCGCGATCGCCAATTCTAATCTCGCCCCTAGTCGGCTGTTCTAACCCTGCAATTAACCGCAGCGTCGTAGATTTGCCACACCCCGACGGCCCCAACAAAGTCAGAAATTCCCCTTCGCTGACATCCAAACTAATGTCTTTTACGGGAACTACTTTAGGGCTGTAGGTTTTATTGAGGTTTTTGAGTTGCAATTTTGCCATGATTTTTAATGGGTAATTGGGAATTGCTAAGAACAGCACGACACGGATAAACACGGATACACGGATTAATCTTTTGTTGCTTGTTTGACTACTGACTACTGACTACTCTCCAATCTAAAATCTAAAATCTAAAATCTAAAATCGATTTATCCTTTTACAGCCCCCGCAGTTAAACCCTGAACAATGCGTCGCTGGAACACCAAAACCAGCAAAACCAAGGGCAAAGTTCCCAAAACGGTAGCTGCGGCGATCGGCCCGTAAGGAATCTCAAAGACTGACACCCCGCTGAGTTGAGCAGTTGCGACGGGGATTGTTTTCAGAGATTCGCGAGTCATAAATGTTAGTGCAAAAATAAACTCGTTCCAAGCTGAAATAAATGTCAAAATTCCAGTTGTGACTAACGCGGGAAATGTCATCGGCAGTACGATTTGCCACAGCATTTGAAAAGTGTTGTAGCCGTCAACTTTAGCGGCATCTTCCAAATCTTTTGGCAACTGTTGAAAGAAACTTCGCATCACCAAAATTGTCAGCGGCAAATTGATCGCGGTGTAAGGAATAATTAAGGCTAAATAATTATTGCCTAAATCCAAAGCTTTGACAATTTCCAGCAGTCCCAAAAATAGCAGCACCGCCGGAAATAGCGTCACAATCGTCACAGTTGCCAGGATGATTCTCTCGCCCCACAGCCGCAACCGGGCTAAAGCGTAAGCTGCGGGAGCGCCTACTGCTAAACACAGTAATGTTGAAGTAATGGAAACAAAAGCGCTATTTAAAATGTAAAGTGCAAACGGGCGGCGCTGGAAAAGGGACAGGTAATGCTCGAAAGTAATTCGTTTGGGAATGTAGATGTTGGGAATCGCCGAAATATCTGCATTTACTTTGAAAGAAGTTAGCACCTGCCAGATAATAGGTGCGAGGAAATAGGCGACAATTAAGAGCGCTGAGATTGGCAAGATTAATTGCCGGATGTTAAAGGTTTTTTTCGTGGGTTGTTCGCGGGCGATCGACATAATTTATACCAATGAAATAAAAGTGCAACTGTTGGTTATCTAAAATCTAAAATCCCAAATCTAAAATCGTCTTAGTTTCCTCCGGCTGCATTGGTGCGGGCTCTCGATAACAGATAAGCGGCGATCGCAACTGCTGCCACTAACAGCAAAAAAGTACACACCACCAAAGCCGCCCCATACCCAAAGTCTAAATACCTCATTACCGTGCTGTAAATGTAGATAGAAACCGTCTCCGTTGCCCCCGCCGGCCCCCCTCCCGTCATCACCTGAATCAAGTCAAAAATGCCGAAAGATTGGGCAAATCGAAACAGCACAGCAATCACAATTTGGGGCATCAGCAGAGGCACGGTAACTTGACGGAAACTCTGCCAGCTACTCGCGCCGTCAATCGCGTGGGCTTCGTACAAATCACCGGGAATTGATTGCAATCCCGCTA
Source organism: Microcoleus sp. B6-A1 (assembly GCF_036705085.1). Taxonomy (NCBI): domain Bacteria; kingdom Bacillati; phylum Cyanobacteriota; class Cyanophyceae; order Oscillatoriales; family Microcoleaceae; genus Microcoleus; species Microcoleus sp. B6-A1. The sequence continues at coordinate 2,477 of NZ_JAUBTU010000090.1, read as the reverse complement.
GCAAAAGCAAGCTGACAAAGGGCGTAGTTTTCCACACATCTGCTGTAATTACTGCCATCATTGCCAAAGTCGGATCTCCCAGCCAGCTAATGCTGTTTTGAATCAATCCTAATCGCCTCAAAATGTCGTTAATTACGCCGTATTGGTCGTTAAAAATCCACGCCCAAGCTACTCCCATCAATGCAGTGGGCAAAGCCCAAGGTAGCAAGGAGATTGTGCGAACAATGCCGCGCCCTGCGAAGGATTGATTTAATACTAAGGCAATGCCCATACCGAGAATTAATTCCAGCACAACAGAGGCGACTGTAAATACTGTGGTGTTGCCTAAAGTTTGCCAGAAACGCCCGTCGCCTAACATTCGACTGTAGTTAGCAAAACCGGAAAAAACCAGTTTTAATTCAGTACCGAGGTTTTGGGTGAATAAACTCAGCCAAAAAGCGCGTAATATTGGGTAAGCAAATACTAGCATCAGAATTATCAAAGCTGGTGCTACTAATATCCATCCGGTTTTTTGTTCGCGCTGTCGCATCTTGTCTAATTGCATATTGTTCACCTTTAATTTATTTTTTGGCGGGCTAGAAGCCCAACCCCTACTCCCCACAATTGAATTAACTGGTTTGTGGAACAGGCATCTTGCCTGTTTCTAACTCTTTGTGGAACAGGCATCTTGCCTGTTTCTAACTCTTTGTGGAACAGGCATCTTGCCTGTTTCTAACTCTTTGTGGAA
>NZ_JAUBTU010000090.1:0-1650 GCF_036705085.1 Microcoleus sp. B6-A1 | reverse complement strand
CAGGCATCTTGCCTGTTTCTAACAGAGGCAAGATGTCAAATTTACGAAGCTTGGGGTTGTTTCAAACTGCCTAATAAATTACGAGTTTCGCTAGCGGCTGCTTTCATTGCTTGTTCTGCACTCATTCTCCCGGTAAAAGCTGAACTCAAATAACGCTGCAAAATATCAGAAGCTTGAGCGTATTGTGCCAGGGGCGGGCGCAAAGCTGGCCGTTCCACTACTTTTAGCAGTTGCGGGTAGTGGGGATATTTGGCGACTATTTCTTTGTTGGTAAACAGCGATTTGTAACTAGGAATTAAACCTGTTTGTATAATAAATTTGCGCTGGGTTTCCTCGCTGGTAAGGTACTGAATTGCTTTCCACGCTTGTTCTGGATGTTTTGAGGTTTTGGCAATTCCCCAGCCCCAGCCACCCAAGCAGGAACCGCCTGTTTTACCCGTACTGCTGAGCATTGGCTCGATCGCAATTTTGCCTCTAACATTCGATCCTTCGGCATTTGCCAGCTTCCAAACATAGGGCCAGTTTCGCAAAAATAGCGCTTTACCGTTTTGAAACAACAGCCTGGTTTCTTCTTCGCCGTAGGTGGTGACACCCGGAGGAGAAATGCCAGAGGCGATCGTATTTTTGAGAAATTCTACTGCTTTAATTGCCTCCGGTTTATCTAACCCAACTTCAAAACTTTCAGGGTTGGCCCAGAAGCCGCCGAAACCGGATAGCACCTCGACAAACATCGCAGATACTCCCTCGTATTGTTTACCTTGCCACAGATAACCCCAAGTTGCTTTTCCCTGTTTCTGCAAGTTTTGAGAGATTTTTACCATCTCTTCAAAGGTTTTCGGCGCTGGAATTTTCGCTTGTTCTAAAATGTCTTTGCGGTAATAAAGCATTCCGGCATCGGAAGCGTGGGGAATTCGGTAAAGTTTGCCCCGATACCGCCCGCCTTCGACGTTTCCTTGGATAAATTTTGATAGTTGTTCGGGGGAAATTCTGTCTGTCAAATCGCTTACCCAACCTGCGGCTGCAAATTTGGGAACCCAGACAATATCCATGTTGATGATGTCGTAGGGCGAGTCGCCTAAAAGAAAGGCAGATGTGTAAAGATTTTCTATGAGGTTGCTGTCGAAAGGCCCTTCTATGAGGTTGATGCGAATGTTGGGGTTTTTCTGTTCAAATTCTTTGACAAAGGGTCTCCAGTTAACAAGGTCTTGACCTTGCATTAACATGGTGAGCACGACTGGCTGTTGAGTCAGTGCCGGCAGAATAAATAAAAGTAAGACGGTGGCTAATGTGGCAGCGAATAAGGCTAAAAGACGTGGACGCTTATGGCTTCGTTGCTGCGGGGAATTTATTTTTTGCATTGGCTTTTGAGAAATGGCGGTGCGATCGCCTTATTTCTCTCATAACTCGCTTTCTTTTGTTTCGCTGGATTTAGCGAGTTTGTGCAATAAAAGTTTAAGTAAACTTTAGCTTACTTAATAATAGTTGAGTGAAGAGTGCAAATTTTGATTTAAGTAGGTGGAAGGGGAGTTTAGTAGACATCTATCTATAGAGAGATATTGAGAATATTGTCTAACAATACTCCGGACAGTTTTTAAAGAGGAATGCGATCACAATAAAATAGAGAAGTGAAAAAAGTGAGTGCGATCTGAA
>NZ_JAUBTU010000089.1:0-28553 GCF_036705085.1 Microcoleus sp. B6-A1 | reverse complement strand
CCGCCCGTCCAAAAAAGACGGGCGGGACGCCCATCCCACAATAACAATTAAAATTGTAAGTTATTTAATTCGCGATCGTAAGCTTTGTGTGGAATGGTTTATATGAGTTGCCTATTTAGCCTTTCATACCGTAAATCAGCAACTCCCAGAAACCGTGCCAACATCTCCCAGTAGCGATCGCACATATCGATTTATTCCGATAAAAGGGCGATCGCATACCGCACCGCTTCCCCCATCATCGAACCGCGAACGCGATCGGACGCCGTTTTCTCCCACGCGAGCAACTGTTCCCGAAAAGCCTGGTCTTGCTTCGCCCGCTGCACGATCGCCTGACTGATAACTTTCTTTTGAATCTGCTCTGTCGGGATACCTTGCTGCTTCAAATAATCCAACAGCCGCTGCACGCTTTCAGAGAATTTATCCGGCGTCTGAGAGATCAAAATAAACGAAATTTGGCGCACCATTCGCTGGTAGATTTCCTGTCTTCTGAGCAATACTTCCTTTTGGCTCGGCTCCGCATTGTTACTAGGAACAGCCAAGTCGAGCAAACTCAAAATTTCAGCGCCCTTGGCTAAAACCTTTTCCAACATATCTGGATAAATCTCCAAAATGCGATCGCCCAAAATCTTGCCGTTCACCAAACGGTTCGCACTCAGCCGCAATAAACTTTGTTCTCCCGCCGACTCAAAAAATTGAACGTTGAATTTGAGTTCGTGGCTTTCCAACTCCACCCGACGCAGCGTAAAAACCAAAGCTTCCCAATTAGGAGATTCCTCAAAACACACCTTGACAATAGAACTGTCCTCTTGATGCTGCCGCCCCAATTCCCCCGACTCAAAATCGCGATCGATCGGCAAGCGATTTGCCGCAACTTTCGCAGTATAATCAAACTCAGTAAAAACATAGCTGCAGTCAACTCTCGACAGATCGACATCTTGAACTTGCCAATTTTGAATGCAGCAACCCGTAAGCTGGGTTCCCTCCAAATTCGTCCGAATCAAACGGCACTCAATCAAACAAGCTTCTCTTAAATCCGCCTCACCCAACATCGCATCCATCAAATAAGCGCCACTCAAATCAGCTTTCCGCAAATCAGCACTTCGCAAATTAGCTTCGCTCAAATCTGCTCGCAGCAAATACACTCCTTGCAGGTTAGCTCGCAGCAAAAGCGCCTTCTTAAAACTCGCTTTCAATAAATAAGAACCCGCCAGATTCGCTCGACTCAAATCAGCATTATCCAGCACCGCCTCAGTCAAATCCGCCCCCGCCAGCACAGCTCGGTGCAAGTCAGCGCCCGTCAGATTTGCCGATCGCATTTGAGCGCCATTCAAGTCAGCTTCAATCAAATTTACACCGATTAAAATTGCCGATCGCAAATTCGCTTCCACCAAATGCGCTTCCCGCAAATTAGCACCCGTTAAATTAGCACCAACAAGACTGGCGTGGTTGAGATTCGCCTCCATCAATTCCGCCTCCATCAACTTCGCGCCGTCGAGTTTAGCCCCCGCAAAATTAATTTGGTCAGATTTAACTCCTTGAAGATTAGCACCACCCAAATCCGCTTCAGGCAGCGCTGCCCAATTGAGTTCTGCTGCTTTCAAACAAGCAAGGCGCAAATCTGCTTTAGCAAGATTTGCCCCGCTCAAATTTGCCCCGCTCAAATTCGCCCCGCTCAAATTCGCACTGCGGAGATCCGCGCGCCGCAAACAAGCGCCAGTTAACTTGGCATTGCTCAAAAAAGACCAGCTCAAATTAGCACCGGTCAAGTTAGCACCAGTGAGGTCTATTTCTCGCAGGTTAACACCGCTTAAACTAGCGCCGCTGAGGTCAATGTGACCAAAGTTGCGCTCTCCCTGTTGATAGCGCTGTAAAAATTCTTGTGTTTGCATTCCGCAGATTGGGGGGCTGGCAATTTAGCTGTTTTAGGACGCGCTGGCAAAGAACTTTAACTCTAAGGTGGGCACGGATGACTACCGGGCTAGGCACGGGGACACTACTTCTACTACTTACTACAAGAACTCACATTCTCCGGGTGATCCGTACACACTTTACCCCTATAGATGGCGGTTCAAAGGATTTGTGGCGTAAGTTCTATTTTTACTACCAGCTTTACAGACTTTTGTAACTTAAAGTAGCCGAGTTCATATCTGATACGCGGCCCCGCCGGAGAGTGTTTTTACTTAAAGCGCTGCAATTCTTGCTGCAAGTATTTTCCCCATTTAGTCGCTAGAGGAATTTCTGTAAAAGGAACCTGCACCGCAGCACCATCTTTCAACAAAAATTCGAGGGCGATTGGACTCCCAGAACTCGGCGGCAACTCTAAATCAACTGCCTGAGAGTTGACTAACAACCGCAGCGACTGCACGTCTTTTAAAGAAAAAGTTTGCAAATTCACAGGCCCGCTGCGAGTAGGTTTTCCCCAAGTTAAACTGTCTTCTTGCTGACCAAGTACAGCATAAATATCGTACTTGGCTTTAGCGAATTGTTCTGCCCAGACGCGATACGCTTCCAGCTTTTGATACTCGTTCCATCCAGCCCAAGCCAGCCCAATAAAAATTGCCAGCAGCGGCAGCCACATTAAACCTCTTTCCATGCAATACCCTTGTTGAAAATAGTCGCTTGTTCTGTTTCTCATCTTCTCTAATGATACAATTAATTGAACTCCTAAAACTTGCTCGGCAATTTCAACTAGAAATTAGAGCAATTTTGGATCGAGCAACAGCCACAGCCGAAAACTACTAAACGCCCGCGTGCGAGTTCCCCACAAGTCGCAGCAAGGAAAACTGGCGCTGGCGGTGAAAATTGGGTTATTGTGGTGAACACGCCTTCCCTAAACGGACGATCGGCAATGAAAAAGTTTTTCCTTCTGTGCTTATTTTTAATCGGGCTCGGCTGGGCGATTTCTAATTTCCCAGGACTTGCTACTCAAGGCACTTACGACTCGATTGTGCTGGATTTCCGCGAAGATTTGGGTGCTGCTGAGATTGCGAAAGAAGTAAATGCGATCGCCCAACAGTACCAAGTCGCACCGCAACTCAACAGCGAATTCTCAGCGGCCGACAATGTATATGTAGTTAAGGGCGATCGCACTTTGCTAAACGCCCTGAGAAAATCAAATTTGGCTAAAGATACCGAATACATTGAACCGAACTACGTCTATAGCGCTTTCGAGATTCCCAACGACCCCATGTATACCAAGCAGTGGAATCTCCGCAGTATCAACGTAGAATCTGCCTGGAACGAAACCAAAGGCAGCGGCACAACAGTAGCGATAATTGACACGGGTATTACTCCAGTCGCTGACTTAAAAGAAACCAAATTTGTACCGGGCTACGACTTTGTAAACGATCGCGCCGAGGCCTACGACGACAACGGCCACGGTACTCACGTCGCAGGTACTGTCGCCCAATCAACTAACAACAATTATGGCGTTGCGGGCATCGCCTACGAAGCAGCTTTAATGCCGCTGAAAGTCTTAAGCGGCAGCGGCGGTGGTACGGTTTCCGACATCGCCGAAGCAATTAAATTTGCTGCTGACAACGGCGCCGATGTCATCAACATGAGTCTCGGCGGCGGCGGTGAAAGTCAGTTAATGGAAGAGGCGATCAACTACGCCCACTCTAAAGGCGTTGTCATCATCGCAGCAGCCGGCAACTCCGGCGACAGTTCCGCTTCCTATCCCGCCCGCTATCCCCACGTCATCGGCGTTTCCGCCCTCGGCCCCGACGACGAAAAAGCCTCTTACTCCAATTTCGGCGCAGGGGTTGACATTGCAGCCCCCGGCGGTTCTGAAATGGGCAAAATCCTGCAAAGTACGATCGACCCGGAAACCGGCGCCGAAGTATTTGAAGGCTACCAAGGCACTAGCATGGCTTCTCCTCACGTTGCAGCCGTTGCAGCCCTTGTCAAGGCCTCCGGTATCACAGAACCAGACGAAATTCGCAGTGTACTCTTGCAGTCCTCGCGAACTGTCACTGAAGATCCGTTAAACCATTTTGGTTCAGGACACCTAGACGCAGCCGCAGCAGTTCAGCTAGCCCAGCGCGGACAAATCAACTTCCGCGATTTCTTCCGCTGGCTGCGCGATAACGGGTATCTCAACCCCCGCTTTTGGATTGACGGCGGTGCAGTCGCCCTGTTGCCTAAAATTGCAATGGTGCTCGGTTCTTACCTGCTGGCTTTCTTTTTGCGGAATTATTTTCCGTTCCAGTGGACTTGGGGCTTTTCCGGCGGCTTGATGGCTGGTAGTTCTGGGTTCTTTTTCCTGCGAAACTTGTTTGTATTTGACTTGCCGCAGTGGCCGCTGCGGGTGATGGGCAGTTCTATTCCCGAACTCGGCGGTGCAATTAATGGCAGCAGTATGCTGAATCCCTTTTTTGCTAGTGTTTTGATTCCTGGGATTTTGATTGCTGTGCTGTTGGGACATCAACAGTGGAAGTGGATCGCGATCGCAATTTCGATCGGTTTTGCCAGCAGTTTAGCGGTGAATGCTTTTGTGTCTCCCGCAGTCTGGGGATTGGGAACTGGTTTGGTAGCACAAACATTCTTGATTGTCAATGCTTTTCTGTGTTTCGGACTGGCGCGTTTAGCAATTAAAACAGAGGTGCGATCGGCATGAGTATTACTGTCAAAGGCAAAATTGAACGCAAAGGATTAGGCCCGGGCACTTGGGCTTTGGTTGGCGAAGATGGGGAAACTTACGAACTTAAGAATGCTCCTTCTGAGTTGAAAAAAGCTGATTTGAAAGTCAGTGTCAAAGGTGAAGTCCGCAAGGATGTGATGACTTTTGCTATGATCGGCCCGGTTCTTGAGGTGCAGTCTTTTGAGGCGATTTAGCCTAATTGGTTAATGCAGCTTTTGAGCTAAAAAAAACCCCGGCCAAAATTGGCTGGGGTTTATTAATCAGGGTGCATCTACTAATTTAATGTCCGGCCTCAGATCACCTATTTCAGGACACTTTGGCAGAATTTGCGAAAATTTGTGATGAGGGCGTGCGATCGCCAAAAAAAAACCCGGCCAAAATTGGTCGGGAGTTAATTAATCAGGGTGCATCTACTAATTTAGTCTCCGGTTCGAGGTGCACCTGTTCTGGACATTTTGGGAAAATTTCGGAAAATTCGTGGTTTGGGGTACGATCGCCAAAAAAAACCCGGCCAAAATTGGTCGGGAGTTAATTAATCAGGGTGCATCTACTAATTTAGTCTCCGGTTCGACGTGCACCTGTTCGGGACAGTTTAGGAAAATTTGGGAAAATTCGTGGTTTGGGGTGCGATCGCAAAAAAAAACCCCAAACCAAAATTGGTCGGGAGTTAATTAATCAGGGTGCATCTACCAATTAAGCTTCCTGAGAATTCCAGCGCAATCCGGATAACCTCAAACTTTTTCAGCATCACCGTCGATACCGCAAAAAAAAACCCCAAACCAAAATTGGCGGGGAGTTAATTAATCAGGGTGCATCTACCAATTAAGCTTCCTGAGAATTCCAGCGCAATCCGGACAACCTCAAACTTTATTCAGCATCACCCTCGATACCGCAAAAAAAAACCCCAAACCAAAATTGGTCGGGAGTTATTTAATCAGGGTGCATCTACTAATTTAATCTCCCGCCCGATGTGCACCTTTTCAGGACACTTTGGCAGAATTTTGGAGAATTTGTGGCGAGGGGGGCGATCGCCAAAAAAAACCCGGCCAAAATTGGTCGGGAGTTAATTAATCAGGGTGCATCTACTAATTTAGTCTCCGGCCTCACAGCACCTCTTTCAGGACAGTTTGGCAATTTTGGAGAAGGTGTGGCTAAGGGTGCGATCGCCAAAAAAAACCCGGCCAAAATTGGTCGGGAGTTAATTAATCAGGGTGCATCTACCAATTAAGCTTCCTGAGAATTCCAGCGCAATCCGGACACTTCCCACTAAAAACTCACAACTCTTTTCGGTGAACCAGAGTTGCACTAGCTTGGTCTGTCGGAACTAGCAAGACTTCACTAATATTGACATGAGGCGATCGCGTCGCGCAAAAATACACGACATCAGCCACATCGTCCGCAGTCAGCGGTGTCAATCCTTGATAGACATTTTTTGCTTTTTCTGAATCGCCGTGAAACCGGACATTGCTAAATTCTGTTTCCACCAAACCTGGCTCTATTTCCGTCACTCGCACGGGTGTTCCTAAAAGGTCTTGTTTTAAGCCTTCGGAAATCGCTCTCACTGCTGCTTTGGAAGCGCAATAAACATTACCTTTCGGATAAGCTTGGCGGCCTGCTATTGAGCCGATATTCACTACGTGGCCGCGGTTTCGGCTTACCATTCCCGGCACGATCGCGCGAGTCATGTAAAGCAAGCCTTTAACATTGGTATCAATCATTTCTTCCCAATCTTGGAAGTTGCCTTCGTGCAGTTTGTCTAAACCACGGCTCAATCCCGCATTGTTAATCAGAATATCGATGCTTTTCCAGGCATCGGGAAGCGCAGTTATCGCCGATTCAACTTGCGGGCGATCGCGCACGTCCAATTCTAATAAATAAATCTCGTTCACCGACGCGATGGATTTTGTTTCTACAAGTTCGTTTGCCAGTCGATCGAGCTTTTCAAGACGGCGGGCTGCTAAAATTAGTTTGGCTCCACCTTTGGCGAATATCTTGGCACAGGCTGCTCCAATACCGCTACTCGCACCTGTAATGAAAACAATTTGGTTTTGGATAGAAATCATTTTTAATAATCAGGAAGATGTATTAACCGCAGAGGGCGCAGAGGGCGCAGAGAGAGGAAAGAAGAGGAAAAAACTTAGTTTTTATTTAGTATAAAATCAAGTCGGGTCAATTAACCATAATTCTTGTAGGGGCTGGTTTACCTGGTTCTCTCATTTGTATTAGAGATTTTACTTGACCCGCCACTACAGAAATTACTCAAATAACCCATAACACCTATTTTATTACTTGACAACCCGCAATCGCACACTAACCGTTGCAATTCCACCTTGTCGCATCAAAACTGCTGAAACCCACCGATTTTCTGGCGTAGCCGGAGCTTTACCTACTTTAAAAATTCCCCCGGCATTTAGCAACTCTAGCTCGACTTCTGAGGGATTAAAAAAGGTTTTTTCGGTAATTGGTTCCTCCAAAACAGTCCCTATTAAAATATCATCGCCGATCGGCTCTCGAACAATGGCATCAAAATGGTACTCTTCGCCCACCTTAACTTGCTCCGGCAAATTCACTTGAATTGTGGGAGGATTTTGGCCAGAAGTAAGCTGAGTTTGTTCGGCTAAAATCTCTTGACTAACTATTTTTTCGCCTTCAAAGCGCTGCTGAGAACGGATGGTAGCTTTGAGACTTAATTCTCTGCCATCCTTTTTTTGAGTGCCGGCAATTGTAGTTATGGTTTCTGCAATAATCGCGCTACCTTCGGTTTTCCAAGATTTGATCTCGGTGCGGTAATTTAAACTCGGATATCGATCCCAGAGTTGGGTGAGGGCTTTTTCCATGATGCGGCTGTTTAAGCCGTCAGAATGAGTGAAACTCGGACTGTAAAATGCCATGACTGCTTTGACATCGCGCCGATTGGCCGCTGCGTCAATTTCTGTTAGCAGTTTTGTGAGTGGGGCAGGCGCATTTTCAGGGGTTTGGGCGATCGTTTGGGGAGTCGCCGCGATCGCACCGATCGCTCTTGCGGCACCTTGATGCAGCACGCCAGCACTTACCACTGTTAAACATAACAACATTTGAGCGATCGACTGCCCGCAGTTCAAGCCAAAAACGATCGCCCGTTGGCGCAGCCCTCGAAGAGGATCGGCTTTTTCGTCCCGACGGCTGCAAAAATACTGAGATGCACTTGGCATTAAATTCAAAAAATTACGCATTAGATGATAATTTGGTTATTTGTCAGGAGTCGTGGCGCGGGCAACTGTTCGCCTGCAACGAAAACTGACAACGGAAGGACGGACACGGCACAATCTAATTTTAGATTGCTGATTGAAAATTGGCTGAAACTGCCGGAATAATAAGCATAATAATCTAAAACCTCCAATATAAAATTGATCGACCTGTGGAACTTGTACTTGTAAAAGAAACAAATACCTTGACAAAAGCCCCCCTCCGGTTGTTGGTTGCAGCTAGCGGCACTGGTGGACATTTATTTCCTGCGATCGCCACCGCTAGTCAGTTGAACGACTGTCAGATCGAATGGCTGGGAGTCCCAGACCGCATGGAAACCGAGTTAGTTTCATCCCTTTACCCCCTCCACACGATCGCGGTTGAAGGCTTTCAGCAGCGATTTGGACTAGGTACATTGCGAATTTTGGGCGGACTCGCCGGCTCGATCCTTCAGGTGCGGAAGTTGCTCAAAGCTGGAAATTTTCAGGGAGTGTTTACTACCGGCGGTTACATCGCAGCACCGGCAATTCTAGCGGCTCGCTCTTTGGGTTTGCCGGTGATTCTCCATGAATCTAATGCCATTCCCGGAAAGGTGACACGCTGGTTTAGTCCTTTGTGCACTGCTGTGGCGATCGGATTTGAAGCAGCAGCCCAGCATTTACCCCGCGCGAAAACGGTGGTTGCTGGTACGCCGGTGCGATCGCAATTCCTGACTCGCCAACCTCTAAATTTGCCAATTCCTGACAGTGTACCTGTAATTTTAGTCATGGGCGGCTCTCAAGGTGCTGTCGCCGTCAATAAGTTAGTGCGCGAGTGTGCTCCGGCTTGGTTTGATACCGGTGCTTGGGTGGTTCACCTCACCGGAAATAATGACCCGGATGCTGAGAGTTTGAAACACGAGCAATATTTGTCTATGCCATTTTACGACAATGTGGCGAGTTTGTTGCAGCGAGCAAATTTAGCAATTAGTCGATCGGGCGCGAGTGCTCTGACAGAATTAGCAGTAACGGGAGTACCTTCTATTTTAATTCCTTATCCTCACGCCGCAGACGACCACCAAAGATTTAATGCCGAAGTGTTTGCCGCATCAGAAGCCGCCGTCGTATTCCGTCAAAGCGAACTAACAGCAGAGGTGTTGCAAAGCAAAGTGTTGTATTTGTTAAGAGATTCCGAATATTTGGCAAAAATGTCTCAAGCTGCTTCTAAATTAGCAGTGAGAGACAGTACAGAACGTTTGGCAAATTTGGTCAGGGAATTGGTGGTGAGGTAGCGAAAATTGGACACCGCCACTAATTTAACGAGTTCTTTTTAATGAGGGTAAAGCGTAAAACCCCTGTCCAACCAAATAACATAAAACACAGCCCCATCCCGATAACCAACCATCGGAGCCTTCCCGCAAAACCGAAAAGCAATAAAATTTACATCATCCTTAAGATGGCTGGGAATAGGTGCTCTAATGGAACTTCGGGCTATCTTCTCGTAGCCCAATCCGTGACGGGGACAAGCATTAATCTCACTCCAGGTAAGCTGATTTAATTTGTAGAGCGTATCTGCAAAAGCAGCCTTTTCATCTTTTGTGCATTGAGAAAGAGAGTAATCTTTATTCATGTATCGCAAAGAAAATAGAGGTGACTCCTGCTCTGGCGGTAAATCAACAATTTCTCTAGGTGAAATCCTTTTCCCTTTTTCTTGGCGTTGATTTGCCTTAAGATGCTTCTTCACAATTGAGTTGAGTCTTGAAGTATTTTTTCAGGGATTGATGAGTAATTTCTCCGCTATTTTGAGCAGCAAGTTTCCAGGGATATTCTTCGTGTGTCATGTTGCTTAACTTCCATGCAGCAAACTGCCCAAACACAGAGTAAACTTCATCAAGCAGGCTCTTAGTTTTTTCGTCGTAAATCGAAAAGTTTATATATTCTGGACATGGAATTGCACCAGTACCATACTTTTTATAGTGACGGTACAAATCAGGAACAACGGGCCCGTGAGTCCATGCTTCTATGGCTTCAGGAAATAGCGGTTCATCGTACAAAGCTAAATGAAAGCCTTGAGCATAGTAAACCAATTTCTGAAGCTTGAGATTAGATATCAGATCGCCAGCATCTTCACTTGCCTGAGCCAAAAAGTATTCGGCTGCATCATAACAACTCAGCATAACTTACTTGGTAGTCATTAAACGGCAAAACTAGAACGAGATTTTTTTGACACTCCCGCGACTCAAGCAGACTATATTTGTCTGGAGACTTTTTCACGGGGAATTGCGAGCCGTGTCACTTTATTTACATTATACTATATTTTCTCAATCTATGCCATATTCAATTTAACAAAGTTAACTACCGATTCTAATCCTTCTTGGGTCTTCAGGTTAGTAAAAACAAAAGGTTTGTCGCCGCGCATTTTTTTCGCGTCCCGTTCCATCACGCCTAAATCTGCTCCTACATAAGGTGCGAGGTCTGTTTTATTAATTACCAACATATCAGATTTAGTAATTCCTGGGCCGCCTTTGCGCGGAATTTTATCGCCCGCAGCGACATCGATTACGTAAATTGTTAAATCTACTAACTCCGGGCTAAAAGTGGCAGCCAAGTTATCGCCACCGCTTTCGACAAATACTAAATCTAAATCAGTGAATTTTTGTTCTAACTCTTCTATAGCTACTAAGTTAATAGAAGCATCTTCGCGGATGGCTGTGTGGGGACAGCCTCCTGTTTCTACGCCCAAAATTCGATCGCTCTCTAAAGCTTGACTCCGAACCAAAAACTGGGCATCTTCCTGAGTATAGATATCATTAGTAACTACAGCAATCTGGTATTGCTGCCGCAGCGCCTTGCACAAAGCATCAAGTAAAGCAGTTTTCCCCGAACCAACTGGCCCAGCAATTCCTACACGAAAAGCACCCATAGCGATTTTAGATTTTAGATTTTAGATTTTGGATTGTCTGATTTTCAACTGCGAAATAACCGAGTTGTAGTTGTAGGGTGCGTCAGACGGAGTTATGGAACGATTATCGAGGCTTTGGGGTTCTGACGCACCTTACTAATTAGATTTTGGATTGTCTGATTTTCAACTCCGAAACAACCGAGTGTACTGAGTTTCATGCGCCATGCTAGCCAGTCCCAATCCCCAACTACAACTCCCAAGGTCATCATCTTCTAATTTTAAAACTTCTTGCGCCGTACAGCTAATTTGAAACTGCAAATCTAACAGTAACTGTTGACCGGCTGTTTGACCGAGGGGAATCAGTTTCACGCCCGCACTCGCCAAATTGGCAGCCCAACTGTACAAATATCCTAACACGGCCGCTTCTTCTTCAATCTGCCAGGTTGCTGCGGCAATGCCAAAGCCGATCGCAAAATTGCACTGATTGCCGCCAAATTCCACCAAATCTTTTACACTTGTTGTTAACCCAGAAGCAACGGGCGATTCCCTGCGGGATAGCTTCGCTTCACGCAAATCCAGCAGCAACCTGACCAAAGTCCGCCCCATTTGCCAACTTTGCAAGCGCAACTCTTCTGTTTCCTTAGCAGCAGTCGCCCAAGCATTCCAGTAATTCAAAGCCGTCAAATCCCCCATCTGTGCCGCCCTCAAAGCCCTTACCACTACAGCGGCTTCTACTCGAACAGCCCCGAATTGCAGCGAATTTTCTAACCAATTCCTCAAAGTAATCTCGGTGTCGATCGCACCGGTTTCTACCAGACTTTCGATTCCCTCAGAATAACTATAAGCTCCCACAGGTGCAAAAGCTAGCTGTAACAAACATAAAAGTTGATTGTTCACTGTTGACTGTTGACTGTTGACTGTTGACTGTTGACTGTTGACTTATTGCTTCTTGAATGGCCGAAAGCAATTTAGTCACAAGCCCTCGCATTCATCGGTGAGAGTAAATCTAAAATCTAAAATCTAAAATCTAAAATCTAATGGCTGTGCCCGTAAGCGCCCATTTCCGGCTGAAACGGCACAATTTCCTCTGTTACTTCCAAACCCATTTTTTCCAGCATTCCCTGCAACACAGAGTCGGGAGAAAGCCTTAAATAATTATCGGCAATTTCTAAAGCTACGTGGCGGTTTCCTAAATGATAAGCCGCCCGCATCAGTAGCAGCGGGCTTGATGCCCGCGCTGTCAGCACCGATTCGGGTTTTGCACTTACCAGTACCACACAGCTACCGTCTTCCGACTGCAATAAATCTCGATCGCGCAATACTGTACCTCTGGGCAAACTCAGGTGCAGCTTTTCCCCCGTTTCTGTCTCGAATCGGTGGCGGCTGCGAGTGCGATCGTCCGCTGTCATCGGTAAAGTAAAGCTGACAACAGCATCGGGATTTGCAGGTAAATGTTTTGTGAATGTTAGCATTTTTCTATTCTATTCCTCAGAGCAATTCAATTGACACTGAGTTTTTGAGGAATATCTTTTTTATAGCCGAAGGAATAAAAAAGACTGAAGTTCCAATCTTCAGCTCATGTTTCAGAAATTAAAAACGTCTTAATCATGTTCGCGATCGCTATATCTCATTCCGATTTACAGCCAGTTGAAAAATATTCATCTCTCTGACCGCTCCCGTTCTGGCTTTATTACCAAATTTATGTTATTTTGTCAAGCACTTGATCGCAGACGATCGCTTTTTTTTCAAAAAATTTTGCCTACCGTCTAGGAACTCGAACAATTTAAATCTCCAATATTATTGTTGGGGGGAGGTAGCGGTTAGGCATCCTGCCTGCCCTTAACAAGCTTTTATGGAGAAGTCTAATAGAACGGGAGAGGAAGAAAGACTCAAACCCTCAAGCTTATTGATTGCCCGCTTGTTGCAGTCGCAGGAGCTCGGCTTGAATTCGCTGTTTGACTGCCGGATTCGCTTGCTGGAGCAAAGTAAGCTGGTTGAAGCGACTAACTGTCAAACCATTGGTTTCGATAACTTTTTTAGCTTGTTGGCAGTAATTCACCGCGATGCCGCGAACACCTCCAGACAACCTATTGATTTCCTTAGTTTCGTTGCACACTACTCTGGGAACCGAGCCCCCAGCCATTCCTTTAATTTCGTTATAAGCTTCCACCCGTCTGGGTTCTATTGCCAACACAGCACGAGCGTAGCTAGTAATTTCTTCGCTGCTAATCTCTTGAGCTTGGGCTGCTGCTCCGAAAACGAGATTTGGGGATTGTCCATACAAACCGGGCGCCCATCCGCTAGCTAAAGCTGCAGCAGAAATGATGCCTGCAAACAGCGATTGTCGCAGCATCCGGTTTATGCCAAATTTAGAGGTGTTTAGTGAGGTGTTCATGGTCGTCGGTGATTGATTGCGTGTAGATAAAAATGACACAGCGCTTGGAGGCTCAATATTTTTGAATAATGTGGTGGCTAAAAAGTTCCTGCCGTTGGTAACTATTTTGAATTCCAGCAGGATGCTTTGGGAGTGGCTACGACGATCGACTTTTTAGCAAATTCGATAATTTCATTCATTCTAGCATCTGTGGGAAGTTGACAAAATTCAAACTTTAGATGGTAATTTTAATTACAGAGTGTTCTCGCATTGCCTCTCCCAATAATTCTCAAAGCGCAAATATTAAATAATTCTAAAACTTCTTGACAAATTACTCGCCTTAATTAGTCTAATCAAGGTACGGGCTAGCAAAGCTATCTTCCCGCAAGGGTTCCCGTTCCCCGTAGGGGTTCCCGTAGGGTAGGGTAGGGAAGCGCCTGGAAGGCTAGGTCAATCGATTTTAGATTTTAGATTTTAGATTTTAGATTTTAGAATTGAAGCATTGACTTGCGCGAGATAAATTCGGGGGATCCTTTATCGGATACAGGTTTTTTATTTCTGGACGGATTCATCACGTGGCGGGTATCCTGGATGCTTTCGGTCAAATTTAGCAGCAATCGCACTCATCAATGGCGGCGATGATTGATTTAATGTTAAGCGATGGTGCATTTGTCGATCGAGAAAATCCCCCGCTGGTTTGGCTGCTGACGAAGTTAGAGGCGGAACAAAAATTATGTTTTACTACCCGAAGATAGAGACAGCAGCAGGGAACTAGACATTAAAATCTTGTTATCAAAATGCGCGCTATCTGTTTTTGGCAGTCAACGCCCAGGCCTTCGATTCCAGTTCTCGCTTCCTCCCGTTTGGGGCTGTGGAAACTTGTCTGGGAGTTACCCAGAAACCTGGTTCTTCTACGAAATAAAATCGTTACAGCCACCAGCAAGAGTAGACAAACCCGGAAAGCTGGAATTTTTGGGAGTCAGTTTTCTGGTCATCTAGAGCGCAGATAGCGAATTTTGGCAAACATTATCGCAGCAATTTAACAATTATTAATTACTCATTGCCCATGAAAAGTCAAAAAGAAATTTGGCGAGTTATTCTCGCAGTAGCTATCTGTATTGTAGGCGTGCTGCACTTTGCAGTGCCCGCACCTTTTATCAGAATTGTGCCGCCCCAGCTTCCTTACCCGGAAGCCTTGGTTTATCAGAAAATTGGGTTTAAAACCCCGTCCTTCTAGGACGGCTTTAATTTCTTAAATCCATTCCTAAAAATCCGTAAATTTCTTGTATTTGTGCTAGACTAGAACAGTCAAGGTTAAACTCCTTTGCCCGAAGTGAAACGGAGACACACTTTTAGGCATAAATTGTTGGACCGAGAGCAGCGAAAACTCTTAAAACAGCTAGAGGATCGACGCATTCTCTTTACCAGAAAAAAAATAATTTAGTTCATTTGTTAAGTAGGGTAGGGCATACCCGAACTCTAGGTTCGTATCCTAGTACGCTTTTGGAGATAGACCCTCTGGGGTTGCTGTGAATTAGGCTCGTCAATTGGTGTAATTGCACGGTTGAAAAGTTTAAAGATTGCCGAAAGGACATAGCGCTTAAAGGTCAGTCGATGAATTAAGAATCCCTACGCCTTTAGGCTAGGGAGTGTCAAATCAGCGGTTTTTTCGAGATTTTGGGCGGCATTGGGCTGTTAGTTCCTCTTGTCAGCAGGGCGGCGGCGTGGGGGTTAATTGCCTTGTTTATTGCCGTGTTTCCAGCTAATATCAATCAAGCCGTCAACAACATTCCGATAGAAGGGATTCCCCACAACCAATTACTGTATTGGTTGAGGCTGCCTTTTCAAGCTGTCTTCATTGCTTGGGCCTGGGTTTATACCCAACCAGACGAAGGTAAACCCCGGGCTTCTATAGTTCCAGATAGAACAGAAAACGCCCAATGAAGCAGTTCGACTACCATGCGGATTTTAAGAACATCGACTTTCGACAGTACCCGGAACTTTATCGGGTAGGGAAAGGAGAACAGGGAGTGCTGTTGGTTGAACCCTATAAAGGAGAAATTCTGCCTTTCTGGAGATTTAAGACTCCTGAAATTGCCAGGGAGTCCAGCAGCAAAATTTACTCCTTGTTTTTAGACTATCTCGATGCCGATGATTTTGTTGGAGCCGACATGGCCCGCAAGTTCTTGCAGATGGGGTACACTCGATCCCGTCGCTACGCCAACCACAAAAGCGGTCGAAAATACCAGCAAAACCCTCAAAATCTGAAGTCTGTTGCTGAGCAAACCGCAGCTCGAAAAGATATTTTGCCCCTACAAGCAGATCCGGTGAAAGCAGAATCAGCAGCCATTTTTCAAGAGAAATGGATGCTGGCCAAAATCAACGAGAAATATCTCGAGCTTTTAGCCAGACACCGGCAGATGTACGAATCATAGTTAGTCAACGCACTCGGATTGACACACATTTACAAAAACTCAGGACTTACACTTTAGCCCTGTCGGCCGCAGTGTAGTTGTGCTTGCCTATCTGGGCCACATCTATTTGCTTGGCCCTACTATTTACTCGTCATCTTCTTCTGTTTGCCACTGTCGCCAAATTTCAAAGGCATTAAAGCCCCTGTATTGCAGGTAATTCAAGACTTTGCCCTTGGTTTTCGGATCTGCTTTACCCCAAGTATCGATCTTGTATTTCCGCATGACTTTGGCTTTGAATTCGGCCAGTTTTTCTGCTTCGGAGTCCTGATTTTCGGCAATTTCTTCTTCCCAGACTTGCTCGAACAAATCGTTGGTAATTCCTTTTTGCAGGCACTTGCGCTTGATGGCAGACTTCCCGTATTTGCCTGCTGCAGAGGCGATCGAGTTTGCCACCAAGCGAGTGTCGGACTGATAGCCGCGGTCTTGAATTTGCGCGATCGCCTCCAATATTTCCTCATTGCCAAAACCTTTCTCTTGCCCCTTTTTGCGAAGTTCAGAGGCACTGTAGTCTTTGCGAGACAAGAGAAAATAGAAATAGTCAAGACAGCTCATCAGTTAAATCGAAGGGTGGCGCGCAAATACTCGTGTAGCGAATGCCAAATCCAGTCGCCTTGCTATCGGCTGACTGTATCACGTGAAGCGAAGCTATCCCGCAGGGAATCGCCTCTATTCTTCTGTATCCTCCTCTTCATCATCCACTTCCACATCCGGTCTGTCCACATCGATCTGAATCAAGCGAATGTGCTTGTATCCGAGCTTAATTTCAAACTCGTCTCCCGGCTTTAATCCCATTTCTTGGGTATAATTTGCCCCGATCACGATCGAACCATTCTTGTGAACGCTAGCTCGATAACTCGCTTCTCGCCCGCGTCCGTCTGCTTTCGACTTCTCTAGCTCAATGCCCTTAGCAGCTAACACTGCATCGTAAAACTCAGCCAGATTAATCCGGGTTTCTCCACTTTTGCTGACCGTGAAGTAGCCGCAAAGCTTTGCAAGTTCTCTGCGCGGCAAATCGCTGCCTTTGATTTTTTGAAGCAGACCTTTTCCTGTTAAGGGTGCTGTAGCTGTTTCTGCCATTGACCGTACCTCGCTTATTGGACTTTACTTATATCAATTACAACACATTAGATTAACTTTGTTTCACTGTCAATACTAATAATTCTCAATATTTAAGATTCTGGATAAATTTCTGCGGTCTCAAGGCCGGGGGTGCAAGTAAGGATGCTCGAAGGGCGATCAATTTGCTCCTCGCGGCCCAAATCCTTGTGTAAGCCTCTCTTGCGATCGCGCGGGGAATTATTGTCGCAAATTAAATGCTTTACTTTTTTACACTAAAGTCTGTTCCCTGCATTCACCAATCCCCTATCGAGTCTGTGGTCAAGGTAAAAACAAGACAGCCATGAATCGAAATACCTAGACCGCGGCCGCTGCAAATCTGCCGCCAGCATTTACCGGCGCGGGGTTAACTTTTACCTCAACAAGACGAGGCAGCACTTGTTCTCGATGTCACTGCCAGCTACTTGTAAATTCTATTTTTCGGGCTGGAAATCCCCTCAAAACCCCAAATACCAACAGGCAATCTTCTATTAAGGTGTTGGGCATATAACTTCCACAGAACGCAGTCTGGGGAAGGCAATCCGGTAAAAATTCAAGGAAATTTCACCTCTTCGTTGAACGGGTTTAAGCTAAAACCCGACTCAATGGGCGCCGCGGCAGAAACATCGGGCAGCCACTAAGAGGGGAATAGTTTTGATCGAGCGAGATTGCTTCGCGACTCTTAACACTTCCCCAGGAATCAGTAGATTTCTAGGGGGAACTCGGGAAAATCTTCCTCCTCCGGCCCCAAGCCAGAGAATTTGAGGTTATTTCCACAGGGGAATTGAAAAAGACCCAGTTAAATGCACAACAGCTTAAATGTTTGATGCACTACAAATTAGCAGCGGTTCCCGACATGGAGTTTCAATGGAAATGTATTGGTTTCCACTCGTGGCCTGTAAACGGTCATACTCTCAAAATTTAGGCACCAACTGGAGGGGCGCGTCAATCGATTTTAGATTTGAGATTTTAGATTAAAGAATTGAAGCCTTGACCCCACGGATAAATACGTTCGGCAAGTTTCATCGGATACAGGTTTTTTATTTCTGGACGGATGAATCACGTGGCGGGTATCCTGGATGCGAGGAGGTCAAACTCACAGCCGCTTCCATAATTAATTATTGTGAAATAAGCGCGCTGAGGGTGAGGACGTTCTTAATTGTGGCAACTCTGGCTTTTATTGTCTTGTGCCGAATGACGAATGCTCCTGCTGCCGAATCAGCCCGCTCAAAAACGCATACAAGCCACCGACTCCTGTCGGGGAGAGATCAAAATTTTAGACTCTTGTTCAAGCTTCCAGATTCATCTGTGGAGTAAATCTACAATCTCCAATCCTTCGACTCAGGACTCAAGCCGAAGTCTAAAATCTCCAATCGACTGACGAATTCTATATTAAGCAGTCCCGGACTTACTTTCTCGACGAGAAACCCGGTTTCTTCCTCGATGCTTGGTTGCGCTGCTGCTTATTTTCGGTAAAAACCGGCTTGATGAACGTAAGTCGGACAGTCGATCGAGCAGTATACTTTTGATCGCTTTGCCAGCGGCTGCAGATCGCGAATGGCCAGCAAAAACCCCACCCAGTTTGGAGCCAGGCCAAGAGGGTCTAAATTCAGCATTGCAGTGGGCGATCGCTTTTAGTGACGTTGTTGCAGGTAATTTTGCGACAGGGGAGTCCGTACCGCCGGCAGTAGCTCTTCTGGTTTCGTTCCTCGCTGGTGCGAGTACCGCCACCCAAAAAAGCCAGCACTCAAAGCAACGGGCAATAAGCAAAGTATTAGGGCGACAGATTTTTTCAACCCCGGTTTTTTTAACGGTTTCTGAGTCGGTGCAGCGGCGCAAGTTGCTTGGATCGCCGCACACTCAGAATTAGGAATAGAGGACGGCGAAGCCGTCGGTGAGTTGGGTGAATTAGTAGCATCGGGTCGATCGTTCTGGTGAACCCAATCCCTACGATCTTTTAATTGGTGGGGATATTCCCAGACTTCGCCGTCAGAATTGTCTGACTCATGGGATCGATTGGCTGGGATTGGGGGGTATTGGGCGATCGCCGAAACCGAAGACGGGGCCTTCCATTCTGTACCCGCGAGCGCCGGTTGCGTTCCCGACGCGATTATGTGCACCATAGAACCGGATGTCGCGCTGTGGGCTGGGGCGCCGGTCAGATAGCCGTCAAAGTCCGGGTGCTGGTAGAGAATCGGCAAAGCCCAGTATAGCTGGTGAGAACCGTAGGCAGAAATTAGCCCAGCTCTGGCCCGGCTCAGGCTGAGATCGACTGGATAGCCTTGATTGAGGTTGCGGTAAAACAGCCGCGTCAGAGTTAGGGCTACATCGTCGGGGATGCTTTCTGCCATTGCTAGCACTGCCGGAATTCCACGCTTCACTAGAGCTTCGGTTAAGTTCCGTTCCGGGCTGTCGTCCGCGAGGTCTGAGGGGTCGCCGTAGGCGCCGCGGCAGGAGTTGAACACGGCCATCTGAATACCGTTGTTAACGAGCAATCCAGCTAAGTCGTCGCCACTGAGGGTTTCGGTTAAGCCGGTGCGGCTGCTGACTAGGTAGAGTTCCCCACCTCTGGAACCTAAGTTGCTGTGGCCTGCGTAGTGCAGGACTTGGTAGTGTCCTTGTTCTAGGGCTTGGGTAAGTTGTTCTCGATCGGGCTGTTCGAGAATAGTCAGTTGAATTTCCGGGGAATGGGGGCTGTTTTTGAGAGGATGACCGATGCGGTTTTGGAGTTCTTGTTGCAGGTGGAGCACTTCTCGCTTGAGCTGCAAGCTGTCTCGATCGCTCGGAGAGGCGATCGCCATTAAAATTTTTAGTGGCCCGCCACTAGGCAGTATCCGGGTTTGTTTGAACAAACTTGTACCTGGTTGGTAGCGAGAAAACACGACATCTGTGCCGGTTGCCAAAGGGCGATCGCCGGCGTGCAGAACTTCCCACGGCAGACGCGGCAAGCGTCGGCCTTTGAGTCCGAGTCGCAGTTGCAGCACTTCTCGGCGGTGCTGGGCAATGCCTTGAGCGCAAGTCCAGCTATCGCGCAAGTTTCCTTGAAACAGCCCACTGTATAATTGTTGCCCCAGGGCTACTAAATTGGGCCCTGAGTTGTTTCCCGAACGGGAGAGGCCGCGACCCGCAAAACTGCTTCCCTGTACTGCTTTTCCTTGGAGCAAGCCCACCAGCGGGTCGTTCATCAGTTGAGCAGAGAGTGCAAGCCATTCGTCGATCGGCCAGCGGACTTGTTGTTCGGCTAAGGGTACACCGGGTGCAACCCTTTCTGTCCGCACTAGATATTCGTCGTCCCCAACAGGGGTGACTGAGAGTTGAAATTCCTGGCTCACGGATTTAGCGCCCTCCCGCCTTAATTCTGAATTTGCCTGCGTTTTTGCGGCTAGCAATAGCGATCGGCAAAATAATTTTTACTCTTCCAATCAAAGTTTCTGAATGCGCTTCCCCCGATCGGGCGATCGCTAGGGTCATATATATTTGTTCAAACACTTTGAGGATATAAAAGTTGTACTTTAATAACAGTTTATTAGTTTTGATTGCCCTGTGGCTCGGTGAAAGCCGAATTTTCTGCAATCTTTGTATCTTTAACATTTTGCACCTCTACCGCAGACCCCTTTAGATTCGTCGTGAACTTGAGTTTCTCATTGCTGAGTAAAGTTAAATTGGAGGCACTTTACCAGGCGGATCTCTAGTTCTTATTAAAATTACTTCGGCTCTCGCCAACCGGTTTCAGGGTAATATCGCAGGGAAAGTTGAGTATTTTATTTTTTTTTGCGATCGGTCGATCGGTCTTTACCGCTTATCCTCTACCACCAACCCCCCACGTGTAATCTTGATTTTGTGTCAATTAATTAATTGGTCAGCCCTGGGTTCTCATCCGTAAGCCCTCCGCCCTCATCCTTAAGACCTCAGTGGCGATCGATAATCGATAGTTGACCATCGATAATTGCTAATAACTTATTGCTATTTTCCCGCTTTTATGATATAGAAATTTTTTAATTTAACTCTCTGAATCGAGTTAAAGTTAAGCAGCAAAAATAAACTTAAGTAGCCAAGAACTCTCAACAATACAATGGCAATCAAATTATTCCGGTACTCTCAAGCAACCATCATTTTGGGCATCTAGAGGATTACGCCTCATCAGGCCGGTTTCTCGGATAATTATTGGATTTGGTAGCGAAGCCTATACAAAACAATAGGGTTTCGCAGCCTCGCCGTGGGTCATTCCCGCTCAAAATGCCGAGCTTGCAACTGTCACCAAAAACGACTCCTGCGTCGGTTACTCTTTTTAGCGAAATTTTGCAATCAGTCTTGAGATAGATAAATTTTGGCAGAACTCTTAATATTGAGCCGAAAAAAACAATTTTCTCAGTTGGCGAGGTTTCCTCGAATCGAGAGAAAATTGTGCAACTAAAAATTAGAACAAATATTTGCCCGGGGGAATTATCTAAATTTCTAATTAATCATCGGGAACTAAAATTAGGAGGCTGCAGTCGTTTAGTCAAGAGATGCAAATCCTAGGTCAGGGAAGGATTTGTCAAAGCTGGGAGTGTTACAAAACTTCAATACATCCAGCCAAGATCGGAAAAAAAGCAAGGGTAAAAGTGGGGGGGAGACAGGTTTTGGGTAGTTATTTAGGAGTTGTCAGTTGCGAGTTTAAGTTCAGCTAATTCACTGTAGAAATTACGTAGGAAATCTACAATAAGGGACCATTAGACGCAGCTTACTGTAGAAATTACCGAGAACATCTTAAAGGCTCGGAGCTTCGGGGCAGCACTTACGGTGTAGGTCGCGTATCAATTAATTTTGGTAGGCAATTGCAGAATCTAAAACTCGCAACAAAGCGAAAAAACCTTGCGGTTTAAGTGGCATCTATAAGAGTAAAGATGAGGAAACCAGCTCCTATAGCAGGCGAAAGCATGAAGTTAGATTTTTTTCTTCTGCTGCCTCCTGTTTGCTGATAAATTGATTCTAAGAAGCTTACCATTTTTTGGGAAATATCAACGATGGCAGACGAAAACTTGTTAGAAAAACCGGGAACACTTTTTCTCGCTCAAGATGAAACACAAAATCCAGTCGGGGATTTAGGCGACGACAGCTCTACAATTTCCGATGATGATTTAGCCAAGTTAATTCTGGACCAGATCGACGAAAAAACCGACGGCGTTACCACCACCCAATCTCCAGATCCGTCTAACGGCGTACTGGAAGAAGGTGCTGCTGATGACAGCCAAATTGCGGAATCTAACGGCGTACTAGAAGAAGGTGCGGGCGAGAAAGATGACGATGACTTAGACGATGGCAGCGGCATCGATCGCCGAACCCTCGTCGGTAGCGATGACGATGACGTAATTGTCGCCACCGGCGATCGGGATAAGATATTCGGCAAGAAAGGCAAGGACAAAATCAAAGGAAACCCTGGCAAAAAAAATGAAATGTACGGGGGTAAAGATGACGACGATTGCGAGGGCGGCGATGACGATGATCAAATAAAGGGCGATCGGGGCAACGACAACGTTAAGGGCGGCAAAGGCAAGGACACCCTTAACGGCGGTAAAGATAACGACAGCCTTTTTGGCGGCAGCGACGACGACATCTGCGAAGGCGATGACGGCGATGACTCGGCCCACGGCAACGAAGGAAATGATGGCGTTAACGGCGGCGCAGGCAACGATACCGTCTACGGCGGCAAAGGCAACGACGATTGTGAGGGCGGCGAAGGAAACGATGCCGTCAGGGGCGACACAGGCAACGACAACGTTAGCGGCGGCGACGGCAACGATACCGTTAACGGCGGCAAAGATAACGATACCGTTAGCGGCGGTGTAGGCAGCGACCAGTGTGAAGGCGACGACGGCGACGACAACGTTAGCGGCGGCGAAGGAAACGATACCGTTAACGGCGGTGCCGGCAGCGACAACTGTGCAGGTGACGACGGCGACGACAGCGTTAGCGGCGGCATCGGCAACGATACCGTTAACGGCGGTGTCGGTAGCGACAACTGTGCAGGCGACGAGGGCGACGACAGCGTTAGCGGCGGCACCGGCAACGATACCGTGATCGGCGGTGGCGGCAGCGACAACTGTGCAGGCGACGAGGGCGACGACAGCGTTAGCGGCGGCATCGGCAACGATACTGTAATCGGCGGTGCCGGCAGCGACAACTGTGCAGGTGACGACGGCGACGACAGCGTTAGCGGTGGTGCTGGCGACGATACCGTGATGGGCGGTGCCGGCAACGATACCCTCGTGACTGGCGACGGCAATGACATGGCAGGCGGCGGCGACGGCGACGACAGCGTTAGCGGCGGCGGCAACGGCGACGATACGCTGATGGGCGGCGACGGCAACGATACGCTGATGGGCGGTACTGGCAACCATACCTGTGTCGGCGGTACTGGAAATGACGTTTATCTCGTGAGTAACAGTACGTCTGGGGCAAGGGCAACCATCATTGACTACGAAGATGGCCAGGACAAGTTTCTGCTGTTTGGCGACTTGAACTTTAGCAGCTTGACCTTTATACAAATCGGTGCGAATACCGAAATTCGGGTCAATAACTTCGCCTTGGCGCTATTGTTGAATGTCAACGCAACGCTTATCACTGCGGCCGACTTTTTGGGAGTTGATCCTCAAACTCCAACTCAGACTCCAACTCAAACTCCAACTCAAACTCCAACTCCCCCTCCGATTTTTAACCCTCCGCGAGTGGAAGCTAATAATAGCTTGACTGCTGGTTCCAGCGGCGGCGAGCAAACTATTACTTCTGAGTTGTTGCGTGTTGTCGATGACGAGCAAGGTCCTAGCAACACAGTCATCAAGCTAACCGAGCTGCCCGCTGCTACAACCGGCCGACTATTCTTTAAGGGAGTCGCCATAACAGAAGTCGGTTTTACCTTGACTCAAGCAGACATTAACTCAGGCTTCTTAAGTTTCCAAGCGGCAGTAGGTTTTGTCGGTGCGGCTAGTTTTGGTTTTGAAGCTACCAACGGCAGAAGAGTTCTCACCCGCCAGACTTTTAGCGTGAACGTCGAGCAAAATGTCTTTAAGTTTGGTGGTACTACAGCACCTCAACTTATTTTCGGTTCTGTGACGCTGGATAACGACATCGAAGGCGGCGATGGTGACGATAACATTACAGCCGGCCAAGGCAAAGACAAAATCATCGGTGGCAAAGGCAAGGACACAATTAAAGGCGGCGATGGCGATGACGATATCGACAGTGGCGATGACGATGATGATATCGAAGTCAGCCTAGGCAAAAACCAAATAAAAGCAGGCAAAGGCAACGACAAAGTTAAAGGCGGAGATGACGATGACGATATCGACGGTGGCGATGATGATGACGATATCGACGGTGGTAAAGGCAAAAACACACTAAAAGGAGGCTTGGGCAAGGACAAAGTTAAAGGCGGCGATGATGATGACGATATCGACGGCGGCGATGACGATGACGATATCGACGGTGGTAAAGGCAAAAACACACTAAAAGGAGGCTTGGGCAAGGACAAAGTTAAAGGCGGCGATGATGATGACGATATCGACGGCGGTGATGACGATGACTCGATCGACGGTGGCTTGGGCATAGACAAAATCATCGGCGGTAGTGGCAATGACACATTAACCGGAAATGAGGGCGATGACTCGATCGAAGGCGGTCTAGGAACCAATAATCTGAGTGGGGGTAATGGGAAGGATACCTTTATTTACCTCGTTTCCCGCCAACAGATTCAAACAGTTGTAGAAGCTGACTTAATTACTGACTTTAATGTCACTGACGATGTTTTACAGCTTTCTACGGCAGCTTTTGGCAATCTCAGCGTTTCTAGTTTGACCCGACTGGAGATTACTGCTACTTCTACTGTGGGGTCGATCGGCAGCGCTAATTTGCTCGACTTCACCCTGGATACCAGTGTTAACAGCATCACGACTTTGGAACTGCGGTTTGCACAGTTGGGTGGCAACCTAGACGCGCCTACTTTCTGTCAGTTTAGAGATGCCGAGACCGGCCGTACCGTACTGGTATTTGGTTTTGGGGGGCGCTTGGAAGTTGTCACCAGTTTCTCGGTGGACATTCGCCTGGATGTCAGTAACTTTGTCTTCATCGGCACGCCACTAAATGTTCCTGTCGGTACTGTCGGCCCTGACAATTTCGATTTCGGCACTTATCCGGCTGCTGTTAAGTTCGATGGTTTAGCAGGCGATGACAAGATTGTCGGCAGCAATTTTAACGATACCATCCTCGGCGGCGACGGCAACGATACCATCACCGGCGGCCTCGGTTTGGATGTCTTAAGTGGCGGCAGTGGTGCGGATCTGTTTGTTTACAGGACAACTAAAGAAGGCGGCGATAAAATTTCCGACTTTACTGTTGGGGTAGACAAATTCGAGTTTAGCGCGAGTGCTTTCGGCAATTTGACTACGACTAACTTTGACGGTGTTAGCGGGGTTTCTCCTGACATTACTGGCAAAGAGTTAGTGATTTTCACCGGCGGCAGTTATGCCTCTTTGGAAGCTGCACAAGCTAAGGCTGTAGGCAATTCTACAACTGCTGGTTTCTTCGCCTTTACGAATGCGAAGAACGAGACGGTGTTGTATTTTGACTCGAACGGTACCGTAGCAGGTGGTTCTACCTTGATTGCGAATCTGGGTACTGCTGCTACCAATCTGGGAACGGCGGACTTTGTATTCACAGGTACGATCGCCTCGAATCCCACTGGTACTACTACCAACTCAGGTAGCATTGTTGATTTAACTGCTGCTGGGAACTCTTACCCAAGCGAGTTTAACAATTTCGGTTCTGGTGTTGGCGGTTACAACTTCACTACTCCTGTCTTGTTTACCGGAGATGCGAAGGCTAACAGCGTCACTGGTACTGAGTTTGCTGACATCTTCAGCGGTGGTTCTGGTGCAGATATTCTGACTGGCGGTGCTGGTGCGGATCTGTTTGTTTACAAAGCAGCAGGCGAAGGCGGTGATACGATTACTGACTTCACTGTTGGGGTAGACAAATTCGAGTTTAGCGCGAGCGCTTTCGGTAATTTGACTAGGACTAACTTTGACGGTGTTAGCGGTTCAAATCCTGACATTACTGGCAAAGAGTTAGTGATTTTCACAGGCGGCAGTTATGCCTCTTTGCAAGATGCACAAGCTAAAGCCCTGGGCAATTCTACAACTGCTGGTTTCTTCGCATTTACTAATGCGTCGAACGAGACTGTGTTGTATTTTGACTCGAACGGTACCGTAGCTGCTGGTTCGACGCTTATTGCTTCCTTGGGTACGGCTGCTAGCAATCTGGGAACGGCGGACTTTGTATTTACAGGTAGCATCGCATCTCCTGCGACTGGTAGTACAACCAACTCAGGTAGCATTGTTGATTTAACTGCTGCTGGGAACTCTTACCCAAGCGAGTTTAACAATTTCGGTTCTGGTGTTGGCGGTTACAACTTCACTACTCCTGTCTTGTTTACCGGAGATGCGAAGGCTAACAGCGTCACTGGTACTGAGTTTGCTGACATCTTCAGCGGCGGTTCTGGTGTAGATGTGATCACTGGCGGTGCTGGTGCGGATCTGTTTGTTTACAAAGCAGCAGGCGAAGACGGTGATGCGATTACTGACTTTACCTCTGGAAGTGACAAATTCCAGTTTACCGCGAGCGCTTTCGGTAATTTGACTACGACTAACTTTGACGGTGTTAGCGGTTCAACTCCTGACATTACTGGCAAAGAGTTAGTGATTTTCACAGGCGGCAGTTATGCCTCTTTGCAAGATGCACAAGCTAAAGCCCTGGGCAATTCTACAACTGCTGGTTTCTTCGCCTTTACGAATGCGTCGAACTTTACTGAGTTGTATTTTGACGCGAACGGTACCGCAGCCGGTGGTTCTACCTTCATTGCGAATCTGGGTACTGCTGCTAGCAATCTGGGAACGGCGGACTTTGTATTTACAGGTACGATCGCCTCTTCTGATACTGGTACTTCTCCGACTGGTACTACTACCAACTCAGGTAGCATTGTTGATTTAAATGCTGCTGGGAATACTTTCCCTGTCGCCTTTAACAATTTCGGTTCAGGTGCTGGCGGTTACAACTTCACCACTCCTGTCTTGTTTACCGGAAATGCTGATGCTAACAGCGTCACTGGTACTGAGTTTGCGGACATCTTCAGCGGCGGTTCTGGTGCAGATATTCTGACAGGCGGTGCTGGTGCTGGGGATCTGTTTGTTTACAAAGCAACAGGCGAAGGCGGTGATACGATTACTGACTTTACCTCTGGGGTAGACAAATTCCAGTTTACCGCGAGCGCTTTCGGCAATTTGACGACGACTAACTTTGACGCTGTAAGCGGTTCAACTCCTGACATTACTGGCAAAGAGTTAGTGATTTTCACCGGCGGCAGTTATGCCTCTTTGGAAGATGCACAAACTAAGGTTCTGGGCAATTCTACAACTGCTGGTTTCTTCGCCTTTACGAATGCGTCGAACGAGACTGTGTTGTATTTTGACTCGAACGGTACCGCAGCGGCTGGTTCTAGCTTGATTGCGAATCTGGGTACGGCTGCTAGCAATCTGGGAACGGCGGACTTTGTATTTACAGGTACGATCGCCTCTTCTGATACTGGTACTACTACCAACTCAGGTAGCGTTGTGGATTTAATCACTAATCCCGGTACTTACCCAACCGACTTTAACAATTTCGGTTCTGGTGCTGGCGGTTACAACTTCACTACTCCTGTCTTGTTTACAGGAGGTGCGGCAGCTAACAACGTCACCGGCACTGAGTTTTCCGATGTTTTGAACGGCGGTTTGGTTAACGATACTCTCAACGGTGGCGCAGGTAACGACAGCATCTCCGGTGCTGAAGGTAGCGACAGTCTCTTCGGCGGCGACGGGAATGACACTTTAATCGGTGGTGTGGGAACCAATG
The DNA here is from genome assembly GCF_036705085.1 of Microcoleus sp. B6-A1. Taxonomy (NCBI): domain Bacteria; kingdom Bacillati; phylum Cyanobacteriota; class Cyanophyceae; order Oscillatoriales; family Microcoleaceae; genus Microcoleus; species Microcoleus sp. B6-A1. The sequence goes on along the minus strand of NZ_JAUBTU010000089.1, from coordinate 940 downwards.
TTCTCAACGGCGGTGCTGGGTTGGACGTGTTTGTGTTCAGCGGAACTACTGCTGGCGGCGGAGATTTAATTACCAGTTACAGCATTGCTGATGATGTAATTAACCTCGACAAAACTGGTTTTGCAGCGTTTACAACCGGAGGGCCTTTGGGTTCGGGTTTCTACGCTTACAGCAGCACAGTTTCTGATGTAACTGTGTTTGAAGCAACTTTAACCGGGCCGTCCATCATGGCTATCTACGACGGTTTGTCTACTAAACTGTATTACGATAGCAACGGTTCTACGGTTGGTGGTAACAGTTTGTTTGCTACTGTCGATGTCAATTTGGGAGTTTCCGGTAATTCTGAATTGTTCTTGTTCTAAACGGCAAGAATCCTAATCGGGATATCGGTACGGTTAGGGACACGGCAAGCCGTGTTCCTACAATAAACAGGTAAGGACACATTAATACTGTGTCCTTTTTTTTGGTAATTGTTAAACAATTTAGTCGCTCTTTTTTGGGTAGGTAAAGGGCTTTGCTGTGTCCTCTTTTGCCTGGTTGTAGATGGTTGGAGTCGATCGCACTCGCGAGGGCTATTTCACCATCCAATCCGGTTTATTTTACCCGTTATATCCATTCCGGTTGATTAAACCGCAGAGGACACAGAGGATACAGAGAAAGGGGAGAGAGAGATGAATACAGGACGATGCCAATGGATTTGATATTACCCAAAATCAGGACACTGCGCCGTGCCGTTTCCCTACAATTAATCGGAAGGTGGTTAAATTTGTATTCACATGGACGCACTTCGACAAAGAAACCGGGTTTTTTACCTCATCTTCGAGTGCGAACGAAGTATTTTCGTAAAAAAACCCGGTTTCTGGGCAGGGTAAGAGCATCTTAATCAGGCTTGACACAAGCACTTGAGAATCTGCATCATATAGTCATCATTCATCGCCGC
>NZ_JAUBTU010000088.1:0-29146 GCF_036705085.1 Microcoleus sp. B6-A1 | reverse complement strand
ACGGGGAATGCCACACTGCTACAAGTTGCTGCGACTGGCGAGGTTTTGGCTCAGGTTTTTGGCGCTGATAATTCTCTCACTTCTCTGGATTTTATTGCTCTTTCTCGTTAAGACCAAAGGGCAATAAACAGCGTGTAAGGTTCCATTAATACAGCACCTTACCGCTGTTTATTCAAAAAATCTAATCCTAAAAAAATAGCTGCGATGCTTCCGGCTACACAAATTTCTCGGTTTTTTATTTTTACCAAAACTTCGGCAATGGGGACTAAAACTACTTCAATATCTTCTGTAATATCTAATTGGATTTTGCTTGCAAGCTTGACATTTTGAGCAAAGTATAGGTAGATAGAATTGGTGTCTTTTACGGGGTTATCATATAAGGTTGCTAGTTCCAAAATTTCTTCAGCAACATATCCCGTTTCTTCGGCAAGTTCTCTGGCGGCTGCCGATTTCCCGCTCTCTTGAGCAGAATTGAAAGCTCCCGCCGGCAGTTCCAGCAAAATTTCCCCTACTCCGTGCCTGTATTGGCGCACTAATACAAGTTCTTGCTGCTCTGTAGTGGCAAATACGAGGGCGATATTGGGTCGGACATTAACAAAAAAGTCGTCTATAATTTGTCCACTTGGCAATTCTATTTCATCTTGTCTAACCTGACACCACTTGTTGTTAAGAACGAACCGCGATCGCAATAATTTCCATTTAGTTAAATTTGTCATATCGCAATAATGTTAAACTTTCAGCGTTATCCGAAGGCAAAATTTTCCCATCCATAATCTATTTCAAATCAAAAATTTCACCCAGCCGCCATGCCATACAAAAAATTACTCACCAGATTTGGGGAAGACTTACAAAAATTGACTGTTAATTATCTAGCACCCGGATTGTTTGCGATCGAGTCACTGAGTCTGAGTCTAGCAGTCGTTGCCGCAGTTGCAGCAGTGCCCGCAACACTGGAACCAGCAAATGCTTCTACAGTCACAAGTTGGCAATTCGATCCGGCGACAAATCAGCTAGAAATTACTCTCCCAGAGGGAACAACCCCCACCTATTCTCTACTCAATCCGTCTCAGATTGCTGTGGATTTGCCCAATACTGAGATCGGAGTAGATGCAACTCAGCTATACCCACAAGGTAGAGTGCGTTCTGTGGGGGTGAGTCAACTTCAACCGGGAACGGCGAGAATTCTGGTCAATTTGGCTCCTGGAGTCGGTTTCAGCGCGGGGAAAGTTCAATTCCAAAGAAGCGGGGTAGAAAATCGCTGGGTGTTGCGTCCTTCGATCGAACCGACTCCAATTATGGAAACTCCCGAAACTCAACCCCAGCCTGCCATACAAGTACCGCAAAACCAGCGGCTAATAGATTCCAACTCAACTGCTGCCACAGAGGTCGATCGACCTGAATCTCCTACTTCCCTGAATCCCGGTACAAATTTTTCGCCGCGGTCAACTTCAAATGACCAAATCCGGCCGCTAAGAGTGCCTTTAGTCAATGTTCGCCTTGATGAACGCCGTGGGGTACAAGCTGCCGCTGTACCCCGCCTAAACCCTCAAATAACGGCGGCAGCAGCGCCCCAACAGCGGACGCTTACTTTTGGTGAACCACTTCCTCGCGGCGGATCAAATGCTCCTTTGCAGGCGGAGGCTGGGGCGAATGTCTTGTTGCCGGCGGGCACGGAGCTCAGTTTGCTATACCCCGGTGCTCAGGCTTTGCGGCTGCAAGCGAAGCCCAGCCGAGAGGAAGTGCTGCTGCTGCAAGGGGGAATTCTCGACAGTCGCGGTAATACGATCGTACCTGCTAATACGCCAGTCATCGGCCGGTTTGAAACAACCAACCTCGGCAGTCGATTTGTAGTGGAAGCTATTAGTCTCAACGGTCGCAATATCCCTCTCTTGGCTCGCTCGGAGCCCGTGGAAGGCCGACGCCCTCAGCCTTCCGATCGCAGTTTGTTGCGAAATACTGGTATTGGTGGCTTAGCTTTGTTCTTGCTGAGCGGCTTTTCTGGTATCGGTTTGTTGGCGGGAGCCGCCGGTGGTGTTGCTACAACTTACGTGGCGACTCCTCAACCTGCTACGATTCAACCCGGCCAAATTTTGCAAGTTCAGTTAACGGAAGATTTCCCCCAGTTTGGTTTTTGAAGGAAGAAGGAAGTTCGGCAACGGATTTTGTAACGGATGTAACGGATGTCAGGAAGAAGGAAGAAGGAAGAAGGAAGAAGGAAGAAGGAAGACTTTCTTCTTCCCTCGAACCTCTTCCTTCAATATTTTCTTAGAGCAGTTTTCCATTCTTGAAGTAAAGTAGGGACTTAAGCCAAGCCTAAGTCCCTACCCCATATCTGAAATTGACTCAACTGAAAACCGCTATATCGGCGATTTAGAAATTTTGACCTTCCGTGGTTGGAGCGATCGAACCCGGTTGGTTGAGGAACAGGTTTTTAGCGCCGTCGTTTTGGTAGATACAGTTAATTTCGGGTTGAGCTTCCAAGGGGCCGGTGAAGCCAAAGGTGTTCATGCGATTTTTGCAATCGCGCACTTGGTCTTGGCTGATGAGTTTTCTTTGTTCGAGAATTGCCCAGTTATTGGTTCGCAAAACGCATCCGGGGCGCATACTCGGCTGCGAGATGTAGACGTTGAAAGGGTTGAGGGTGACGTAGAGGCGCATATCTGTCACCATCGCGCTTGCTCCAAACTGCACGCAAAGTTCTGGGTTCGGGGCGCTGCGATCGATAAATTCGCGGGAGGCTACGTTCTCTGGGCTAATTGTAGCTGTGGAGCTAAAGGCAATGCCAATGCCAATTCCCAGAATAAAGACGGCTGTTAAAATCCCTAGGGTGGCGGAATTGAGGAAAGAGGGTTTGCCGGACTGAGGTTGACGGCGCGACTGTCCGCCCATTGAGCCGGGGTAGTCGGAGTCTTCATCTCCTCGGGATGGGTCGCCGCTGAATCTGTCGTTGTAGGATTTAGGTTTGCGTTTCATATAAGGTTCCCTCAGTTCTGGAGACTCAACAGGTAGTAGTTTGTTATTTTTAACCGATCGCGCCTTTCTAATATTATGGCGCTAGGAATATGGTTGCGGAGGACCCAGGACACCCCCTGTGGGTTTGGTCTTGGGTTCACAGCTCGCGATCGACCAAGGAGTTGCCTTGTCTGAATTTTCAGATTTCAATAAAATAGCTGAAAGTGACATACTCTTGCACAGCGGAGGAATCCGGCTCAAGACTGTTAACAAATTTTAACATTTTACAAGTCAGGAGGTATAGATTAGTGTCTGTCGAAATTATTCAAAAGCCATCCACAGTCCGCAAGCTTGCACCGCGCTACCGCGTTCTGCTGCACAATGATGATTTCAATCCTATGGAGTACGTGGTGCAGACTTTGATGGCGACGGTACCCAGTCTGACTCAGCCACAGGCGGTAAATGTGATGATGGAAGCCCATACTAACGGGATGGGATTGGTGATTGTTTGCGCTCTGGAACACGCTGAGTTTTACGCTGAAACGCTCAATAATCACGGATTGAGCAGCAGCATCGAACCTGACGATTAGAACCTGACGGTACTGCAAGGGATTCGCCCGGCCGGTTTCAGACTCATACCGTCAACTCTACAAATACCAAAAAGCCAAGGGTTCGGCCCTTGGCTTTTTGGTATATTTAATCCGGTAGAGATGGAAATTTGAAGAGCATAGGTTGTTCGGAACGGCCGGAAGTGGTTCGGAGCTAGGTAAGCTCTCGCGCCAATTTCAACTCTCCAATCTCAAATCTTTATCCGAGGACATTAATGAGGAAATTAATAACGTCCTCCTCCGCCTCCTCCTCCTGCGCGACCAAATTTTCCAGGGCCGCCGCCCCGGTTGCCACCACCCCGGCCTTCATCTTCGCGGGGCTTAGCTTTGTTAACTTTGAGGTCGCGACCCATCCACTCTGCTCCGTCGAGAGCACTAATGGCTGCATCTTCTTCTGCATCTGTGGACATTTCTACAAAACCGAAGCCGCGGGGGCGACTGGTTTCTCTGTCGGTAGGTAGATGTACTCGCTTAACGGTTCCGTATTCGGCGAAGACGGTGGTGATGTCTTCTTGGGTAACTTGGTAGGATAAGTTACCGACGTATATCGACATGAGGAATAACTCCAAAATTTAGACAGTGCGAAGATTTCAGTTTCGGAGAGTCCCCTGCCGATACAGAAGGGCAAGTTTTTAGACAATTCTGTAGCAATGAACAAAGCCTGCAACTGAATCTGATTCACACTTGGTACTTTAACATAGAATAATGTCTTTTGAGTAGGTTTCAGGAGTTAATTAAGTTGTTCTAATTAAAGGTAAAACTTTTAGGGTATTCAGAAACCTGGTTGATCGGTGTGATGTTTTGCCTGCAGTGGAAGCAGAGAAAGTTATGCCGCGCCCTCTCACCGCAGGAAAGATACATCCACCTTGCCAAAGTTGGTACTCAAAGCTAGGTTTACGTTTTCTAGGGCTTTGACTAACCACACCACGCCTTCTCGGGTACTGCATTCGTAGTGACCGAACAAAATTGCCAGTCGCTTTTCTAGGTAGGGCTTGACTTTGCCGCAAATTAGTACGATTTTCAGCAGCAAACCTGTGGTTTGGGTCGGCCCGAGGTTTGAGATCAGGTCGATGAAGACAAAGTGGTTGGGCCGCACAGGACTCTCCACTACTAAAAAGTTCAATAACTGACTGCAAGTTCTGATCATTAAAAATTCGTTAAACTTCTGATCATCGCTGTGGGCCAGGGTATTTTGTAGTTGCTTATACAATTTTTCGTTAAAGAGACGTTTGCCGTAGCGGTCATCGGTGACAGAAGAAATCAGGTATTCGTACAAGTCGTCTTTAAAAGAGCGGTAGGACTGATTTGTGCTGGCGTTCGTCGTGAAACGGCCCGCTAGCTGTCTGTAGGTATCGGCTCCTTCTACTTTTCCAACAAATTGCTTGAGGGCAAAGAATAATTCCGGGTCGGTCAACAAGGTCGGATTTTTTATAACTTGTATATTTCTGCCGAAGGAAAGGGAGGTTTCCCGACGTGCTATATGAGCTTTTCTCACTTGGTGAGCGACATATTGTGAGAGGTTGATCTCAAATTGCTGCTGCTTTTGAGCTTGGATTTTTTTAATGATTTTTTGCTGTTCGTAGGTGCTATCGTCGCTGAGGAGGCAGTGTTTGTAGAGGTAAGGGTAGCGGGGAATTAAGGTTCCGAGGGCAAGGGTAGCAGGGGTTTTGCTGTTGCTGCTATCTTCATTGCTGTGAGTTATGACTTTGGCTAAGCGTTGGAGGGTGAGGTACTGTTCACTTTCGGTAAATTGATTTACTAATTGGGGGATGGAGCCTCGCCCGCGCGATCGATTGTATCCAAATAAGATTTTGGGCGCTTCTTCAAACAGAGCGATCAATTCAGGGATGGCTGCTTGCTTGCTGGGGTAGGTTTGCCAGCGGTTGATCAGGATGTGGCAGCAGCGGTTGAGAATGTATTTGAACTCTTGTTGGGCGTGTTCTGAGCCTGCTATTTTTTCGAGTGCTTCGGCGATCGAGCGATCGGGATATCCGGTACCCTGGATAAACAAAGTGCGAAAGCGGCTGATGAGTTCGGCCGGCTGCTCTATTTGTACCAAATCCAGCCAGTGCTGGTAAAGTAGCTGTTCTTCTTCGTGGCTTTGTCTGTTGTAGTCGTTCACTGTGGATTAACCCTCCGAGGCTGGGGCAGGAGCTTTCAGCGCTATTAGCTTGATGAATTGGCAAATGAATCGCAATAATTGAGTCAACCGAGCTTCTCGCCGGCGGAGACTTATGGGTAGAAGCTGTCAGCAGCTTAAGCCGATCGATATTTTTTGCTTAGTTAAACTATTTATCAACACCAGCATGACATGAATTGTTGGTAATTAGCAAGGCCTTAAATACCATCGACTGTGTAAAGTATTGGTAAAGATTGTGGGTGGGTACGGGATAATTTTTTGGTGAACCGACGATTTAGTATTAGGATGATCAAGGTCAATCCCGATCCGCAGCCCGCTGTTAGTTAAATTTGAGGTTGGGCGAGGTAGAATTAGCTGTGAAAATAATTATTTTAAATGTGAGTGCTGGTTATGGTTTGTCGCGTAAGTATCGCCCAACTTGCTGAAATTTTAACTGTACCTTTGCCTACTGTGTCTGAAGGCGTTTTGACAGTTGTAGGGACAGGTATTGCCACAGATACGCGCACTCTTGAGGGGGGCGAAGTATTTTTGGCGCTGCGGGGAGAGAATTTTGATGGCCATCAATTTGTGGCAAAAGCCAGGGATTTGGGGGCGATTGCCGCGATTGTCGATCGAGAGTGGCAAGAGGAATTGCCTAATTTTCCGCTGTTGCGCGTTGATGATACTTTAAAAGCTTATCAGTCGATCGCCCGTTGGTGGCGTGACCAATTCAGTATACCTATAGTTGCTGTTACTGGTTCTGTAGGTAAAACTACTGTTAAAGAGTTAATTGCGGCGGTTTTGTCAACGAAGGGAAATGTTCTTAAAACTAAATATAACTACAACAATGAAATTGGAGTACCAAAAACTCTGTTGGAGCTTTCACCTTCCCACAATTTTGCTGTAATTGAGATGGGGATGCGCGCCAGTGGCGAAATTGCGCTGCTGTCGCAAATTGCTCGTCCGACTGTTGCGGTAATTACTAATGTAGGAACGGCACATATCGGGCGATTGGGTTCGGAAGAGGCGATCGCCCAAGCTAAGTGCGAACTTTTAGCCGAAATGCCTACAGATAGCATGGCTATTCTCAATCACGATGGTGACAGATTAATCGCAACTGCGTCAAAAGTTTGGTCGGGAAAAACTTTAAGTTATGGTTTAGAAGGCGGGGATTTGTGCGGAGAATTGCTCAATCCTGATACAATGTTAGTAGAAGGTGTGGAATTGCCACTGCCACTGCCGGGACGCCACAATGCTGTAAATTATTTGGCCGCTTTAGCGGTAGGAAAAGTTTTAGGTATTGATTGGGAAGTTTTAAAGCAAGGTTTGTCTGTGCAGTTACCGGATGGACGGGCGCGCCGCTACGATTTGCCGCAGGACATTATGATTCTGGATGAGACTTACAATGCTGGTTTGGAGTCGATGTTGGCAGCCCTGAGACTGTTAGCAGATACTCCAGGAAAGCGCCGGATTGCGGTGTTGGGAACGATGAAGGAATTGGGCGACAGGGCGATCGACTTTCACCGACAAGTGGGAACGGCGGCGCGAGATTTGCAGCTTGACGCTTTGTTTGTTTTTGCTGATTTTGAGGAAGCAGCGGCGATGGCCGCGGGCGCTGCGGGTTTGCCTTTTGTGGAGATAGGAGATATTACAGCCAAGGATGGGCGGGAAGATTTAGCAAAGCGGTTGTTGGGATTTGTCGAAAAGGGCGATCGGATTTTATTTAAAGCTTCTCATTCGGTTGAGTTGAATCGAGTTGTGGAGAAAGTTATAGCTGATTTGGCGGGGGAATAGACAGAAAATCGGTGATTGAAACTCGGCGATTGAAATCGCTTCTTGTCAAACAAAGTCCGCCTGCGCGGACTGAGGAGAAATAGGGGCGATCGACCTTAATTGATATACTGGCAACTTGCTCTGCTTCCGCAGCTACTTCGATCGCCACTCTCGCCCTTACTGACTTACTCCGGCAAGCATTCGCTTCAGCACTCGCTGCATCACCTGAAGTTCTCGATCGTCCAGGTGACAGCCAAAGTATTCTGCAATTCCCTCAGCATAAACCGTCCACATTTGCTGTTGGATTGCCAATCATGCCTCAGTCAGCACGGCATAGGTGCCCCGCCGATCGCTCGGACAGGGTTCTCGATATAGCAGTCCGGCTTTTTCCAGGCGATCGGGATTTATTGTAGTGAAATTCGATTTTCTTTAAAGGGCGATCGCAGCTATCCTTCTTGTGGGTTTTTCAAGCGCGTTCTCAGGCGTTGCAGCACATCCATCCGCTCGTGATAAATAGCAACAACCACCATCAGACTTCCCGATCTCATGATGCCAAAAATATAATGGTGCTGACATCGGGTTACGCGCAAACGGGGATGAATGTTTTTCAGATCCCGATAGAAGCCCTGGCTACCCGCAAGGTTTTCAGCACAGGTTTCCAGCGCAGCAACGTAATCTCGCGCCTGGGCTATGCCGTAATTGTTAACGGTGTACTCGATAATATCTGCTAAATCCTCTTCTGCGTAGGAGGTGAGTTCGTAGGATGGCATTACACTTTTCCCATCGCCGCCAGCTTCTCTTCCAAAACCTGGCTGAATGTCTTAGCCGATACTTCGCCGCGTTCGGCTTCCGCTATGCGCTCCCTCAGCAGTTCTTTGAGTTCCTGCCAAGCCTGTTCTTCCTCTCGATCGTTAGAAGGAAACAGCCTTTCGAGTACAAACTCTTTAATAGATTTGCCCAGCACAGCCGCCATTGCCTTAATTTGCTGGTGCTGTTCGTCTGTTACCTCGATCGTTATCCTGCTCATAACGCCACATTGACGGAGTACCTTTCTAAGATATCCTAAAATGTAAAAAATTACAATTGTGATTTTTAGACTCTTCCTGGTGTCCCCAATGCGATCGAGCAGCTTAACTGGCAATTGTTATCATAAGTTTATGGATCGAGAGGTTATCTAATGCGATATAGTTACTAGATATCTCCGGAAATTCGCTCTCAGCCCACACAAGGCAAGGGTTGAAGGTATTCTTTCGGAGATGTCTACTAGCTATGCGGAACTTACGAGTTGTCTTTGATTCGCCGTATAGGTATTTTGTCAGCTACTACCTGAATACTTACCAAAGAACTTTCCCAAACTTATGTATATCTATATTACACAGCAGTGCCAGGATAACGTTGAAAAGTATGATCTTCAACCTGAAATCGATAAACTTTATGATAACTCCGAAGTGTTAGATCGCTTCGATCCAATTTATCCTTACTGGAAGCGAAGAATAGGGAAATACAGGTTATTAGCAAAGATCGAAGAGGTAGATAATGAGAAGATTCTCTGCTTAGTAAATATTTTGGAGCGAAAAAGTCAAGAGTATGAAGAATTTATAGACAAAAAGAAACGTCAAAAATTTGGTCAAGACAAGTTAGAGTCATTACTGAATGATGATGAGATTAAGGAATGGCTAAATGAACAAAAAGAATCGGTTTGTCAACAGCAAAACAAACGCGAGCCTCTTCCAAACGATCTGTTAGTCTGGCTAGAGCTACCTAGCTGGAGTAAAGACTCTCAAGACTTGGTGATTTACGAAAGCGGACAATGGGTGAAAAAGTGCGGACAAGAGAAAATCAAAGACCGACGGGAAACTTTCAAAAATATTATTCTCGACATTATTAGTCAAAATGAGGTGGAAGATGAAAGCACAAGTTGCTCTCATGTAAAGTTATATAGCAACACGGAAGGGTTATCGATTTTGTTTAGTAGGATCGAAACTATTGCTACTGAAGATACGTCCTCTAGAAAAATTTTATTTTTTCTTGCTCCTTTTCTTGAAAAACCATCGGATGACCCTATAAGAGAAGTAGTAGAGGCGATCGATCTTCCCGACTTTGGTGAAAATGTTAATAATCTTCCGGCTCAATTGAGTATGGATGAGCTAACTTGCCTAGCACGACGTTCTTATCCAGCATACCTACTATTAGATTTTGAAAGTTGGCTAGCTATTGAAAAAGATGACGAATCAAATCTAGCTCTCTCAGTGGAAGAAGAACAAATTTTAGAATCTATTTCAACTCCACAAAAACCCTCCCTACCGATGTTTATCAATGGACGAGCTGGGAGTGGCAAATCTACAATGTTATTCCACCTTTTTGCTGATTACTGCGATCGCCATTGGAATTCTTGTCAAGCAGGAGGATATGATTTTTATGAAAAGCCACACCCTCTTTTTCTAACTTACAGCGAGAGTTTGCTCAAGGTAGCTAAAGATTCAGTGCAAAGCCTTTTAAAATCTCATCATAAATTTTTATTAGATAGAGGAACGCCAGAAGCCGAAATACCAGATGTAGAACCATTTTTTCAACCCTTCCAGAAATTTTTATTAAATTTTTTACCATCTACAGAATACGACCGATTTAAGCCATAAAAATACATTTCTTATAACCACTTTCGACAGCTTTATAAAGATTCTCCACTGCCAGAAGCAAGAAATAAACGCTACTCAGCAGGGCGATGCTGGTACATTATTAGAACTTTGATTAAAGGCTACTCTCTTGATGGATATATAAACGAAGACGATTATAAGGAATTACCGCGCGAGGAACAACGCAAGATTCCAGAAGAGACATTCAAAGGAATTTATGAAACGGTTTGGAAATGGTATGAAAGGCTAATTGAAGATAAGGGCTACTGGGACGATCAAGACTTAATTAGAATAGTTCTCGAACGGAAATGTTTCTCTTCTGAATACACTGCAATTTTTTGCGATGAATCTCAAGATTTTACGAGACTAGAACTGCAACTCATCGTCAAGCTTTCTGTTTTTTCTAAATATGATTTTGGATTTAACTATGTTTCTGTCCTACCCTTTACCTTTGCTGGCGATCCTTTTCAAACCTTAAACCCTACTGGATTTCGTTGGGATAGCGTCGGGGCATTGTTTTACAACGAAGTTGTAATGAGGCTCGATCCAGCAAGTAAACTTAATCTAAAGATGAATTTTAAGGAGCTACAAGTTAATTATCGCTCTAGCTCATCTATCGTTAAAGTGACCAATTTAATCCAATTGTGGCGCTGTGTTCGTTTCGATCTACCTGACATTAAGCCACAAACTCCGTGGCAAAAAAAAGACAGTTTTTCTAAACCGCAAAAGTTTATTTTTGGTCAGAATCTCTCGTTAGACGATTTAAAAAGCCATATCGACAATAAGCCGATTTTTATCCTACCCTGTGAAGCTGGCGGGGAAATTGACTATATCAAAAGTGATGAAATTCTTTGGGAATTATTTCCACAAGCCAACGAGGGAAAAACGCCAGAGAACGTATACAGTGCCATCAAAGCAAAGGGTCTGGAGTTCCCGCTTGTCATCCTATACAAATTTGGGCATGAGTTGGCTCAAGAATACAATGCGAACTTTGTATGGAACTTTGACGCTAATAGTCAAAGAGATTCAGTAGAGTTAGAATACTACTTTAACAAGCTTTACGTTGCGGCTAGCCGAGCGATGTCTGATTTGGTTGTCATTGACTCAAAAGAAGGAGATGAATTGCTGTGGCAGCAGGCTAGTGACGATCGGATCGATGGATTCCTTGAGCGGTTGGAAGCTGATAAACGCCACGATTGGACAGATTTACTCGGAACTATCAGCATAGGGCAAAGTCTAGAAGTGCTGGATCAAGACAACCGAGAACTCCAAGCAAAGCAGATGAAGAAGCAAGGGTTGGCACAGGAAAACCCAGAGTTCCTCAGAAATGCAAAAGCGTATTACGATGTGTTAGGAGATACAAAAGAAGTTGACCTCTGCGAAGCTTGGGCACTCAAATTCGATAATCATTTTAGTGAGGCTGGTCAACTTTTTTGGAAGCGAGGTAAGAAGGAAGAGGCTTGGAACTGTTTCTGGGAGGGAGCTTGTTGGCAAGAACTGAATCGATGGTGTGAAGAAAACCCCAATCAGAAGCGAGTAGAGCGTTTTCTAGTGGAATTCATGATGGAGGCAGCTCCAAAATCTTTCGATGTTCTCGATAAATTCACCGAGTTCCTTGAAAAGTGCAATGAGGACAACTCACTGAAAAACTTCCGTTCGAGCAAACCCTGGCAAGCAGCGATCGAGCAATATGCCAGCCAAATTGATATAAATTTGATGAACGAACAGAGTCTCACCTGCGATCAATGGCAACGATTTGGAAATCTATTACAAGACTTGCAACAAGCTGGTTATAACAAAACAAGAGAAGTGGCGGGAAGTTCTTTCTACCAAGCCAAAGATTATAAAGGTGCTGTGCGCTGCTGGGATCAGTGTGAAGTTCCCCAAAAGCGCAAGTATAACTTAGCTAAAGCTGAAGTCGAAGGTTTTCCCCAAGGCTTACAATACCTCCAAAAAGAAGGAGAAGATCTGCGGATTATTCAGGAGTGGGAAAGAAAAGGAAAACCCGATAAATCTCAATGGTTAGACTATGTTGTACCAGCCCTTCAAAACCAGAATGGACATCAAGAGCTAGTTGATTACTTAATTCAGCGAAAATTGTGGAGCAAAGCCATAGAAGCAATAGCTAAGCATCCTCATCCCAATGAAGCAAAAAGTTTGAAGTTTGATGTCGTCCGTGGAATTGCTTACTCAGATCTTACACCAGGTACTGCTCTACAGGAACGCCAACGTTATCAGAGCTTGATAACTTCAGTTCGAGGTTTTTCCGACTGGAAGCAGGCTCTAACTTTACAAGAAGTTGGTACTGCAATGGAGAGAATTGGTGAGTTTGTGCCATGCTTAGAATTTTATGAGCAATTTGTTGTTGATGATTCCAGCTCTAAGCTACGAAATTTTGCACGAGAACGTTGGATTGCCACTAAGAAAAAGCAGGTAGACTACGAGCGAAGCACAGATGGTGTCAAATTGAAGCAAAGACAGGACGAACTTGATGAGAATGCTCGTAAATGGAGCATAAATCTAGATTCAGTCTCTGACCTTCCGGAGCTTGCTGTTCCACTAGCAGAGACATCAAAAACGGAAGTCAAGGGAGAAGCTGATTGGAAAACTTTAGGCCCTGGCATTGAACAGCGTGACATAGGTCGTCTTAAAGTGATGAGAATCAAGACTATGAAGCAGCTAACTATTACTGATGATACATCCAAGATATTGCAAGTAACTTTGGAGTCTGAGAAATGCACCGTCAAAGGTAAGGTTGAAGATGTGGAGGTATCGGGCAGCAACAGATTATTTTTCAAGGTTCCTGAAAGTGGTTACACCTGTGAAGTCTTTTACAGTGATGCTTCTCCCACGCTTGAATTGAAGATTCAAGGTCTATCAGATAAAATCATCATAAAACTCTAAAGATGAAAGTATCTTGAAGATAGCTGTTGCAGTCAGCTAGGGCAATTACAGTTCTGAGCTTAGGTTGAGTTGAGCGTAGAGGTAGCAGTTGGTAACGGTAATGATCGAACCCAGGTATATTGGCATGAATTGATGTGGGCTCAAGCGCACACGATACTCTGGCGCTTCTTTGAGCCTACATTCCGCACTTCTGACTATGTTAAGAAGTGCGGAATGTAGGTTAAAAACTAGAGTTTTCTAGTTTTTAACCTCGGTGATTGAGTGCGACGAATCGATTCGTCGCACTCAATACACTACTTCGCGGCTTGACGCTCTTTTGCCGCCTTAATCACTTCTTCAGCGATGTTATTCGGACAAGGAGCATAGTGCGAGAAGGACATTGAGAACTGTCCGCGCCCAGAGGTCATAGTACGCAAGTCGCTAATGTAACCAAACATTTCGCTCAACGGTACATCTGCCTTGATCCGCGCTCCTGTTTGGCTGGTTTCCTGAGATTTCATCATCCCCCGGCGGCGGTTGAGGTCGCCGATCACGTCGCCCATGTAATCATCTGGAGTGAATACATCGACATTCATAATCGGTTCGAGCAACTGAGGCCCTGCTTTCGGCAGAGACTGGCGATAGGCTGCTTTGGCAGCAATTTCAAAAGCCATTGCTGACGAGTCAACGGGGTGGAAACCGCCTTCTAGAAGCGTGAATTTCAAATCTAGGCAGGGGAATCCGGCCAAGACGCCTTTGTCGATGCAGCTTTCAAAGCCTTTTTCGACGGCTGGCCAATATTCTCTCGGCACGCTACCACCGGTCACTTTTGACTCAAACTGGAAGCCGCTTCCCACCTCACCAGGCTCGATCACATAGCCAATTTTGGCAAATTGACCGGAACCACCTGATTGCTTTTTGTGGGTGTATTCGTCTTCGAGGCGCTTGGTAATCGACTCGCGGTAGGCTACCTGCGGTTCGCCGACTTCTACTTCGATGCCGTGGGTGCGCTTGAGAATGTCTACTTTGATGTCGAGGTGTAACTCGCCCATCCCCTTGAGAATCATTTCGCCGCTTTCTTGATCCGTCACCATGTGGAAGGATGGGTCTTCTTGCACCATCTTGGTGAGGGCTGCTCCCATTTTTTCTTCCGCGCCTTTTTGTTTCGGTTTGACCGAAATCGAAATAACGGGATCTGGGAATACCATCGGCTCTAGGGTTGCGGGATTTTTGGGGTCGCAGATGGTGTGTCCGGTGCGGACGTTTTTCATGCCGACGATCGCCACAATGTCCCCTGCTTGGGCCGATTCAATTTCTTCGCGCGAGTTGGCGTGCATTTCCACCAAACGGCTGATTCGCTCGGTTTTGCCTGTGGCGGTGTTGAGTACGGTGTCGCCCTTGGACAACTTACCGGAGTACAGGCGCGTGAAGGTTAGAGCACCGTAGCGATCGTCCATGATCTTAAACGCGAGTGCCCGCAATGGCTTGCTGGGATCGACGATCGCAAACTCGCCGGTTTCATTCCCATCGAGATCGACTTCTGGCTGCGGTGTGACTTCCATCGGGTTCGGCAGGTAGTCAACTACGGCATCGAGAACCAACTGCACGCCTTTGTTTTTAAACGATGAGCCACAGTAGGTGGGGAAAAATGCCCGATCGCGAGTACCTTTGCGAATGCAGCGCTTGAGGTCGTCGAGGCTCGGCTCGTTGCCTTCGAGATACTGTTCCATCACAGTGTCGTCTTGCTCGACGGCCAGTTCGATCAACTTTTCGCGCCAAGTTTCGACATCATCGACCATATCAGCCGGGACATCTTTAATTGTATAGTTCATCGGATCGCCCGATTCATCCCAGATCCAGGCTTTGCGGGTCAGCAAATCGACTACGCCGCAAAACTTTTCTTCTATGCCGATCGGCAATACCATTACCATCGGTTTAGCGCCAAGGATTTTATCGACTTGCTGGACAACGCGGTAAAAATCTGCACCGGTGCGATCGAGCTTATTGATGTAGATGACGCGAGCGACTTTGGAATCGTTAGCGTAGCGCCAGTTGGTTTCAGATTGCGGTTCAACTCCACCCGAACCGCAGAACACACCAATGCCACCATCGAGAACCTTCAAAGAACGGTAAACCTCGATCGTAAAATCGACGTGTCCGGGAGTATCGATGATGTTGAGCTGATGCTCGTTCCAGAAGCAGGTGGTAGCAGCGGACTGAATCGTAATCCCGCGCTCTTGCTCCTGTTCCATGAAGTCAGTAGTCGCCGCGCCTTCGTGAACTTCACCTATTTTGTGGATTTTGCCTGTCAGTTTCAGGATTCTTTCTGTTGTGGTGGTCTTGCCAGCATCTACGTGGGCGAAGATGCCGATATTTCGATAACGAGTGAGATCTTTCATAATTACTGTTGAGATTAAATGCGACGAACCGTCGGCGACCACCTGCAAGCGTAACCAGCGAGGAATCAATGTTGCCTTAGGCGCCAGTACAGGCTAGATTTCCTTTCCCCTGTTTCTGGCAGAACTATCTTAATTTTGACACTTCCCCGTCATTCCTGCGAAGGATTTTTGGTTTAATCAGTACGGGAATCCTTACAATTCATAAAAATACCCTAGACCAAGGGAAAAATTTTCTGTGAAAGTTAGGTTGGGTTCAGAAAGGAGGTTGGGTTGAGGCACTCGTACCCAACAAATTCGTGTTTTTGACGCTTCGCTCAACTTGATATTTTGCACCATTCTCAGCAAAACGGTATAAAGCGGGTTTTCCTGACAAAAAACCTAAGATTTTACGTGACTTTGTGGCAAGAAACCCGGTTTCTGACATTAAATAGGTAGGTGCAAATAAATCAGCCTACGGGGAGATGGCGCGTGAGTGCAGCAATAAACTGCCGGCTTTGATATATCTTTGCTTAACCGGCCACTACAAAATATTATTAAAAACCCCGTTGCTGCGTTCAAAACTATCTAAGTCAAAATCGACCCGCTCATCATCCGCTGATATCTCCGCTCCAATTCATCCCGCACCACCGGCCACTGATTCAAACTTTCATCATTTTCAATTACCATTTGAGCCGCGGCTCTCGCCAACTCCAAAACCTCCTGATCCTCCACCAAACTCGCCAAAGCAAAATCCGGCAAACCCGACTGCCGAGTTCCCAAAACCTGACCCGGCCCGCGCAATCTCATGTCCATTTCCGCAATAAAAAAGCCATCTTGAGATTGTTCTAAAACCTTCATTCTCTGCATAGCTTCCGCTGTTTTGGAACCGGGCATTAACAAACAATAAGAACGGTTGCTGCCCCGACCGACTCTACCCCGCAACTGGTGCAGTTGCGACAGTCCAAAACGCTCAGAATTTTCAATCAGCATTACCGTGGCATTCGGCACGTCTACTCCCACTTCTACGACAGTAGTAGATACTAAAATATCAGTTTCTTTGTCCCGAAACTTAGAAATTGCTTCATCTTTGTCGGCACTGCTCATCCTGCCGTGGAGCAAACCCACCTTAAACTCAGGAAATACACTTTTTTCAAGTTTCTCTTTTTCCTCAATTGCCGATCGCACGTCCAACTTTTCCGACTCCTCCACCAGCGGTAGCACCACATAAACTTGACGCCCGCTTGCCACTTCCCGCCGAATCAAATCGTAAGCTTGAATGCGTTCTTTGGCAGACAGTACAGTGGTTTGAATCGCCTGCCTACCGGGGGGGAGTTCATCAATTTGACTCACATCTAAAT
This sequence comes from Microcoleus sp. B6-A1, assembly GCF_036705085.1. Lineage (NCBI taxonomy): Bacteria > Bacillati > Cyanobacteriota > Cyanophyceae > Oscillatoriales > Microcoleaceae > Microcoleus > Microcoleus sp. B6-A1. The sequence goes on along the minus strand of NZ_JAUBTU010000088.1, from coordinate 12,442 downwards.
CCCCATGCAGCGTCAGCGCCAGCGTCCGGGGAATGGGAGTTGCCGTCATCGTCAAAACGTGGGGAGCTTCGCCTTTTTGCTGCAATTTAGCGCGCTGCTGCACACCGAATCTGTGCTGTTCATCAATTACCGCCAAACCCAATTTATGGAAATTTACGGTATCTTGAATCAGCGCGTGAGTTCCCACTAAAACAGGTAATTCTCCGGTTTCTAATTGGTTGTGAATTTCGCGGCGCTTGGCTATTTTTGTGGAACCAGTTAACAGTTCGACAGACAAGTGCATCAAATTAAACCAACCTACCAATTTGCGGTAGTGCTGTTCTGCTAAAACTTCTGTCGGCGCCATTAAAGCGGCTTGATAGCCGGATTGAATTGCTGCTAGCATTGCCACGACGGCGACTACTGTTTTGCCAGCACCGACATCGCCTTGCACTAATCTGTTCATCGGTTGCGACGAAGCTAAATCGTTGAGGATGTCATTGATTACTCTTTCCTGAGCATTAGTCAACGCAAAAGGCAAGATTTCATAAAAATGTTCTATCAATTTGCCACTAGGAATGATGACTGCACTAGCTTGAGCTTTCCTTTGGGTTTGGCGGCGTTTTAAAAGTCCTAATTGCAGGTAGAAAAATTCGTCAAAAACTAAGCGACGGCGGGCGGCGGCCAAACAATCTCGATCGAGCGGAAAGTGAATATTAGTCACGGCATCGGCTAAACCCATTAAACCGTAACGCTCGCGCAAATCCTCTGGTAGGGATTCTGGCAACATTTTTGCCGCCGGCATTGCAGCCAAAATCGATCGCCTCACCGAACCAGCATCCACCCCCTCCGTTAGCGGATAAACTGGTATCAGGCGGCCGACTTTCATTGATTCGATCGCACCGCCGGAGTCGTCTAATACTTCTAACTCAGGATTTTCTAAAGTAATTCCATATTTACCCTGCTTCACCAACCCGGAAGCTGCCAGCACCGCACCTGTACAATACTCGCGCTTTTTGAATTCTTGCCAACCGCGATTACTATAGCGAGGGCCTGCAAAAAAACGACTGATTTTTATTTCTCCGGTGCGGTCTTTTAAAATTACTTCTAATATGGTTAATTTCTTATTCTTCGGACTAGAAAAGCAATTGCAGCGCTTTACTTCTGCGATTAAAGTGACAGTTTCCCCAGCTACTAGCTCGCGAATTTGTACTTGCTTTGCATAGTCGATGTGATTGCGGGGATAGTAGTAAAGCAAGTCATATACAGTGTATAAACCAAGTTTGACCAAGCGGTTGCCGTTGGCGGGGCCGATGCCTGTGACGCGGGTTAACTGTTGGTCAAGAGTCAGGCTTGGTGGTGCGGCGGCTGTACTCAGGGGTGCTGTTCGGGGAACGGAAACGGCTGGGGCGGTTGGTTCGGGAGCGTTTGCGGGTCTGACTTGTTCTGCTTGTTCTTCCTGGTGGCGAGTTTCTTGTTCCCAAACTTGCTCCATTTGTCGGAGAAAACTGACCGTAATGGCGATCGAATGTTGGCGCTGTTCGATATCTTTCTGAGGGTAGATGTCAAATTCAGCGGCTAGTTGTCTGGCTCGATCGCGCGAAGAAGCCGCCACAGAACCTGCCAACTGTCTCAAACTCAGGCCCAGAAACTCGCTGAAGCGGTATTGACTGCCTTGGATGTCGTTAAATCCGCGATCGGCTTCTACTGAAAGAGCTTTTTGCAATCGCTGCCATTCGGGTTGATTATTAGTCATATCAATTTTAGATTTTAGATTTTAGATTTTAGATTTTAGATTTTAAATTTTTCTTTTAAGAAGCTTCCACCAAAAAAATTATAACACCGAGAAACCGGGTTTCTTTAAGAAACTCGGTTTCCAATAGCTTAAAAGTTGTACGTTTTTCCGACTTCCATCGGACTTCTTCCTTCTTCCCTCAACATCCGATCAATCTTCAAACCAACTCGATCGCCAAGCCGACTCAGCCTCCACCACAGCAAGTTCCCGCTGCTTTTTCTGGTAATCGCGGCCCAGCGAGTTCAACTTTACAGAGAGGTTACGAATTTGCTGGCGCCAAGCCGAGGTTCCCGCATCGGCAAACTCTATTTCCGATAGCCGCAGTTTAATCGCTGTAATGTGCAGTGCCCTACTACCAAAGGTTGCTGCCGCCAATTTGCGCGATGCTGATGAGGCATCGGTTTCAATGATTAAGTTTAATAAGTTAGGCGGCCCGGCAACACTATCGCCGGAGGATTCAGCACCAGAAGCAGCTTCTAGAACAGGTTCTGGTAATTGACTCGGCAAGATTCCCGACTGTTGCAGCAAGCGGTTGGTGTCGCGAGAAAGCAGCTTGAGTATATGGACGATCGACTTTTCAATACTATTTTGCCAGCGTGCCAAACTTTCTGGGGAATTGGCACTTGGCAATTGATAATTTGCCAATGAAAATAGATAGTTAATGGCCGAAACTTGGTTTTTTTCCTTTTCGTCTTCTTCCTTGTCGTCTGCTTCGTCTTCCTCTTCATCGAAGTCGTCTTCGTCTTCTTCTTCCTCTTCGTCTTCCTCTTCCTCTTCCTCTATTTCTTCATCTGCTTGTGATTCAGTCACCAGCGAGCGCAATTTTTCCTCCGACGCCGCAGCCAAAGCCCTTACAGACTGCTGCATTTTTTGTCTCCCCTCGAAGGACAACTTGAGAAACGACTCCGGTACTGCTTGAGTGCAAAGGTGATAGCAAGCCAAAATTAACTGCTGTCGCACCGCTTGTCCCAACGCAGTTAAATAACCTTCGTAGGTACTGTGAAACTCCAAATTTAAGGCGGCTAAAGCCTCTTCGAGTCCTGCCAAATCTTGCTCTATTCTCTCTCTTGGTCGCACCATATCTCTCGTATAAAATTAAAATAGGACTTATATCATTTCCCGTTACACCGTCAGGTGATGTTGACGGTTGACGGTTGACTGTTGACAGTGAACTCTAATTTACTATTCCGATGCTAACGGATTTGATATTACGCAAGTTTTCAATTTTTACGCTGTCTCTAGTAGTAAGGTTTGCAGTGCCCACCTACAAATATATAGCGGTTCTCAAAAAAGTGACGTATCCCCTATGCCCTATGCCATTAGCCCTATGCCCATGAGTACCTTATCTTTCTGAGAAAGGCTATAGTTTGTCCATAAGTCCTATAAAAATTAAAAATTAAAAATGCAAAAAATCAACTTTTTACATTTTTAATTTTTAATTCTAAATCTTAATTTGGATTATTGAACACCCATTTGGGCGGCCACTTCATCGGCAAAGTTAGCTTCTACCTTTTCAATGCCTTCGCCCAAGACAAAACGCACGAATCGGCGCACTTGGACATTTTCTCCAATTTGGGCGATCGTTTGTTTCACCAACTCTTCCACCGAGATATTCTGATCTTTAATAAAAGGCTGATCCATCAAAGATAACTCTTTCATGCGCTTCTCAATCCGCCCTAGAACAATCTTTTCTTTGATGTTTTCCGGCTTGTTGCCCAAGTCATCTTTGCCCATTTCAATTGCCTTTTCTCTTTCGACAACTTCGGCGGGGATATCTTCAACTTTCACGTATTCCACATTCGGGCAAGCTGCAATTTGCATCGCAATATCCCGCACCAACTTTTGGAATTCTTCGCGACGTGCCACAAAATCTGTTTCGCAGTTAACTTCCACCAGCACTCCCACGCGGCCGCCGGTGTGAATGTAGCTGCCTACAAGCCCTTCTGAGGCAACTCGTCCACCTTTTTTACCTGCCGAAGCCAGACCTTTTTTCCGCAGCCACTCAATGGATGTTTCGATATTGCCTTCGTTTTCAACGAGGGCTTTTTTGCAGTCCATCATGCCCGCGCCAGTTTTTTCGCGCAGTTCTTTAACAAGTTTTGCAGATATGTCCGCCATCTTCTTTAAGTTCCCAATCAAAATTAGTTATTAGTCATTAGTCATCAGTCATTAGTCATCAGTCATTAGTCACTAATTTTAATGTTAATGATTAGACCAGAGTGAAGAAATACCCAGTCGATCTTAGTACCGACTTTGTAGGTGTAGCGCCAGAATTAATTCTGACCCTGACACAATGAATGCTTTTGCCAGAGTTCTACTAATGACTTAGACTCGTGCTATGTACAATTAAAAATTAAAAATATCCAACTAAAAATAATTATTATTTTTAATTTTCAATCTTTAATTTTTAATTTCCTGGTGTCAGATTCCGAGGGCAATACTAGCTCTCGGTTTCTTCGCCCTCGGCCTCAGCGCCGTCGTCGGGATCTACATAATCGGGGTCATCCAATTCTTCGATTTCGACATCATATTCAGCGCCTTCGTAGCCACCGTCGTAGTCGTAGTCTTCCTCAGAGTCGCCGCCCTGCTGACCGTGACGACCTTCGTAGATGGCATCAGCTAACTTGCCGACAATCAGCTTGATCGATCGAATAGCATCGTCATTCGCTGGAATCGCAATGTCAACCAAATCCGGGTCGCAGTTGGTATCCAACAGAGAGACGATCGGAATTCCCAACTTTTGGCATTCCAACACCGCATTATACTCGCGGCGTTGGTCTACCAGCACCACTCCGTCGGGAATCTTCCGCATAGATTTAATCCCGCCCAGATATTTCTGGAGTTTTGCCATTTCTCGGCGCAGTACCGAAGCTTCTTTTTTCGGCAGCAAATCGAGGGCGCCGATTTCCTCGCGACGCTCCAAATCCTTGAGGCGCTCCACGCGGGACTTAATCGTCGTCCAGTTAGTGAGCATTCCCCCCAGCCAGCGCTGGTTGACGTAATAAGCACCGCAGCGTTGAGCTTCTTGGGCTACAATCCCTGCAGCTTGGCGCTTCGTACCCACGAACAAAAACTTTTTGCCTTTTTCTGAGGCAACTCTCATGTACTCGTAGGCGTCTTCCATAAGCTGAGCGGTTTGCACGAGGTCGATGATGTGAACCCCGTTGCGCTCTGTAAAAATGTATGGAGACATTTTTGGGTTCCACCGACGGGTTTGGTGTCCGAAGTGAACCCCTGACTCTAACATTTGAGCCAAACTGACTACTGGCATGGTATTTTTAACTCCTAATTCGGGTTAATCCTCCACCCGGTCGTATTTCTGAAGGTTTGCGCCCTAGAAACACCCGAAAACCCGGATGTGCGAATTTAAACAACTTTTCTAGTTTATCACAGCGCGTGCTACTTTTGCTGACAATCTGATATCCGTAGGGTTGGCTTGGCACCCTACGGTGAGATTTAGGGCGCGGGTTGGGTGCGGGGTACGCACGCTGCGGTTAAAGTTACTTGCAAGCGCTTGTAAAAAACGAAAAATCCAGGTGGGAGGTTAGCGCACAGTAAATATTTTGCTTATATTTGCTAATATATGCTACTATTTGCTGTAGGGCTTACGTACCACTCAGACTCATCAGTCAAATTTCTGGGCTTGCATCCACACACCCTAAGAAAATATGCAGACGAAGGGAAAATCAAAAGCATCAAAAACGAAGCAGGGCAACGACTCTACGATGTCGAATCCTATCAACGCGGTGCAACTAGAACTACCTTTGTTTGCTACTGTCGCGTCAGTTCCTCCAAACAGCGAGATGATCTGGCTCGACAAGTTGAATTCATGCGACAACAATACCCCGACGCCGAAATCATCCAAGATATCGGGTCGGGACTCAATTTCAAGCGGAAAGGATTGCAAGCCCTACTGGTCAGATTTATGCGCGGCGAACAGCTCACGATTGTGGTTGCCTGTCGCGACAGATTGTGCAGATTCGGATTTGAACTTTTCGAGTTCATGGCCGGGCAAAACGGTGGACAAATCTTGGTTCTCGACCGAACTGTTTACTGCCCAGAAACCGAACTCACAAGCGATCTTCTTGCCATCCTTCACGTCTTCAGTGGCAGAATGCACGGACTCAGGAGTTACAGCAAGAAAATCAAGGAAGATCCGTCTATTCCTAAATCCTGAACAAAAGGCGCTAATCAAGCAGTGGTTTGGGGTGAGTCATTTTGTTTACAACACGACTATCAAATACCTTCAAGAACCAGGCACAAAAGCTAGCTGGATGACAATCAAAACTGGAATACTCAACAGTTTGCCAGAATGGGCAAAACCTGTACCTTTCCAAATCAAGTCGATTGCCATCAAAGATGCTTGCTCAACTGTGAAAGCAGCTAAACAGGGTTTCAAAAAAGACGGCCAAATCCGTAAATGTAAATTTCGGAGTAGAAAAGACACCAAGCAATCTATCTATGTGCCAAAGTCTGCCATAAAAGATTGTGGTGTCTACCATTCGATTTTGGGCAAGTGTCAGTTAACAGAATCCTTGCCTAGAAATTTCACTGATGGTAGGTTGACTCTTGCCTATGGCGAGTATTACCTAGTTGTTTCTGAAGAAGTGCAACAAGTTAAGACCGATAAACAAGGTCGGCTGGTTGCCTTAGATCCCGGTGTCCGCACGTTCATGACGTTTTTCTCTGAAAATTCTTATGGGTGGCTAGGAAAAGATTCTAATTTGCACATCCAGAAATTGTGTTTCCGGTTGGACAAATTAGTGTCAAAAATTTCTCAAGCTCCTAGCCGACCAAAAAGAAGATTCAAGAAGGCAGCTAGCAGGCTTCGTTGTAAAATCCAACATTTGGTTAAAGAATTACATCACAAAGTAGCTAGGTTTTTAGTCGATAATTTTGATGTGATTCTGTTGCCCACGTTCGAGAGTTCTCAAATGGTGTCTAAGTCACGCCGTAAGTTGAGAAATAAAACGGTGCGACAAATGTTGACCTTAAGTCATTACGAGTTTAAAACTTTCCTCAAGTGGAAAGCTTGGGAAAACTCAAAAGTTGTGATTGATTGCAACGAAGCATATACGTCGAAAACTGTGTCATGGACTGGCGAAATTATCCAAAATCTAGGTAGTGCTAGAACTATTAAGTCCGCAGCCACTGGATTAAAGATGGATCGGGATTTGAATGGTGCTCGTGGGATTTTCCTTCGGGCATTGGGTGATACCCCTTTGTTAAGAGATTCTCTTAATTTATGTGTTTGTTAGCATTTGTTAGCAAAAAAGTATCGGTTGCCAAAGCCTTTGTTGGCTTGTGAGACAATGGCGTTGTTGGTGCGCCTCTTGTGCCTTCTAACTTCGATCGAGGTGGTATCCATTGTTTTCGATCGGCAATTCAGTCAGCTTTACTACCCTGCCCTCTAGATCCGCAAAAATCCCCAAGCTAAAAACGCCATGCCCATACCCATTCTCGTCCTGCTTGAAGTTCTAATTGTTATCGCACTTTCGAGACTTGTAGGTTTAGGATTTCGAGCGATCAAACAACCTCAAGTCATTGGAGAAATTGTAGCAGGAATTATGCTTGGGCCTTCTCTATTTGGCTTAGTTGCACCTGCCACCGCAACTGCACTTTTTCCAGCCGAAGCCGTTCCCTTCCTCAATGTGTTGTCTGAGGTGGGGCTGATTTTTTTCATGTTCTTGATTGGTTTGGAATTGAATCCCAAGTACCTCAAAAGCAATTTAGATATAGCGATTTTAACTTCCCACGTCAGCATTCTAGTGCCGTTTTCCCTGGGAAGCATCCTAGCACTGCTGCTGTATCCCATCGTTTCAAATAATAGCGTTTCCTTTACCGCCTTTGCTTTGTTTTTGGGCGCTGCGATGTCAATTACTGCCTTTCCGGTGCTGGCAAGAATTATTACAGAACACAACTTGCAGAATACAAAATTGGGGACGCTGGCCCTGACTTGCGCTGCGGTAGACGACGTGACGGCGTGGTGTTTGTTAGCGGTGGCGATCGCAGTTACTCGTACTAATTCGATGATCGGTGCTTTGCCGACAATTATTGAGTCTTTAATTTACATCGGTTTCATGCTGACTGTAGTCCGCTGGTTCTTGCAGCGACTTTCCAAACACTACAACCGCACTGGCAGATTAACACAGTTAGTGCTTTCGGGAATTTACATGGGAGTTGTAGCTTCTGCCTTAATTACTGAATTGATCGGAATTCATTTAATTTTCGGTGCATTTTTGCTTGGTGCTGCCATGCCGAAAAATGCGGGATTAACCAGAGAATTAGCAGAAAAAACCGAAGACTTTGTACTAATATTTCTGCTGCCAATATTTTTTGCTTATAGCGGCTTGCGGACTGAAATCGGCTTGCTCAACAGTCCCGAATTGTGGCTGCTGTGCGCCGCAGTTTTGGGAGTGGCAATTGTCGGCAAATACGTCGGCACTTACGTTGCGGCCAGAGTCTGTGGCATCAGCAACCGCGAAGCTTCAGCGCTGGGATGGCTGATGAATACTCGCGGTTTGACTGAACTAATTGTGCTGAATATCGGTCTTTCCTTGGGCGTAGTTTCGCCGCTGCTATTTACGATGTTAGTCATCATGGCTTTAGTGACAACTTTTATGACTTCGCCTCTGTTGGAGTGGACTTATCCAAAACGGTTAATTAGATTAGATATTTCCGAAGTTAACTCTGAGGATTCTGAATTAGAAGATTTAGAAAGGGCTGATAGCAGCGAACAAACTGCTAATAAATTGCAGCCAACTTATCGAATTTTAGTACCTGTTGCCAATCCCAGCACGCAGAAAGGTTTACTGCGACTAGCGGTAGCGCTGGCGCAGCCGGCTGCTGGTATGGGTGGTGAGGATTTACAGTCGGCGGCGGTTCATCCTCTGAGTTTAATAGAATTAAATGAGGATTATGCCTTTGAAAGTACGCCTGCGGAAGCCGATCGCATTATTCAAGAACGCCGCTCGAAATTATCAGAATTGATTGAGAGTCTGGAACTGCCGGAGGCCCAAAAATTGGTACATCCCATCATTCGGGTTACTAATGATGTTGCCAGGGAAACGGCACAAATTGCGGAAATAGATCGCGCGGATTTGATTTTAGTAGGATGGCACAGACCTACTTTTAGCAGCAACCGTTTGGGAGGACGTGTCGGCCAAATTCTCAGCAACGCTAAGGTGGATGTAGCAATTTTTGTTGACAGAGGCAGGGAAAGGTTGAATAACTTGTTAGTACCTTACGCGGCAAACATTCACGATGATTTGGGGTTAGAATTGGCGCTGAGACTGTTAGTTAATAGTGAGGAACGCCGTTTGACAGTGCTACGGGTGGCGGTTGACGGGGAAGCTGGAAACGAGCTGAGTTACGAGTTTCAACGAGTGATGGAGCAGTTACCGGTTGAGGTACGATCGCGCATTGAGACTCCGATTGTGGAGGCTGCTGAGCCAATTCAAGCAGTAGTAGCGGCTTCTGCTAATGCTGATTTAACTATTGCGGGTACGAGTCGGGAGTGGGGAATTGAGCGCCAAACTTTGGGACAGTATACTGATGAATTGGCTGTGCAGTGTCATTCTTCGCTGCTGATTGCGCGGTGCTACGTTAAAGTGCGATCGCACTTGGCATCGGTACTTCCTCAAAGGTAGTCGGTTGACGGTTGACGGTTGACTGTTGGCAGTTGACTGTTGACTGTTGACTGTTGACTGTTGACTGTTGACTGTTGTTATTAGTTATTGGTTATTGGTTATTGGTTATTTGTGAGTTAGTACCAATGCCCTGCGCGGGCCAATGCCCCATGCCCCATGCCCCATGCCCCATGCCCAATTATTAATTAGCAAGATGATGAATCATTTAAGCCTGAAATCACTGGCATTTTACGGGATTGCGATCGGCTCAGTTGCACTGCTGTTTAAAGTAGTAACTGCTTATGGGGAAACAAATTTAAAGGCGGCCCCGGCAATTGCGGGAACTTATCGCTTCGATCCTAAAAATTTGCCCGAATGTCTAAATTCTGATGTTTTGGAATTGACAATCGAGCAATCGGGTGTTTATTTGAGCGGTAATTTGCGATCGGGCAGCAGGGAGGGCAGGGAAAAAACAGCCCAGGAGAAACCTTCTCTATTTGGTAAGTGGGAAACTCAAGGATTGAACTTGTCGGGTGCGGTTCCTAATTTAGCGGGTTGCAGGGACTCCACAGCAACCGGTCAAAACAGTTCTGTTAAAATGCGCGGAATTGTGGAGCAAGAAAGCCTCAAGGGAAAAATTAGTCTAACTGATAAGACGGCGGCTACTGATTTTACGGCTCAAAGAGAAGCGGCGGTGCAACCCCAGAAGCAGGAACATTGATTGATCCCAATAGAGAATAAGAAATGGGAAATGGGTAATTCTTTGTCGCTTTCCGATTCTCCCCTCATGAAGCAAGGAATCACAAAGCGGCGGCGGGGGTAGGGGAGTGGGCGATCGAACTCCTGCCGCCGGAGCTCGCCCGCGACGGTCGGTTGCTGCTAAATTAGAAAATATACCTAAAAGTCAATGATAAAAATAAAGTATCCCAGAGAAGTTCTTGGTTGAGAATTTGTCTTGCTCAAGACCCCCCGTGCCCGTATAGTTTGTTTGGAATGGATGTTGCCGTGATATTAATGCCGTCAGAAACTTCGCTTACCCAGTCAAACCCGTTAATTTTAGACAGTTTGCCAGACTTGTCGCCCTCCGATGGGGGATGTCCCCGCCGAGCCAGATTGCAAATTGACTTGATGTTGCTGGCGATCGAAGCCTTGTATCTCGGAGGTGCCGAAGAAATGCTGGCTGTGTCAAAGGACCTGGAATTGGAATCAATTATCAAAAATCGGGTTGCCCTTTGGCTGATGCGTAATACTAACCCGCTGAGACGCTATACCCAGCGCCGCTCCCTTACCATTGTGGAGGCAAAAGCGCTGGTGGCGATCGCCTGTAATATGGCGCGTAAGTTAACCGCCACAATTCGGCAGTTGCTGCTAGACTCCCAGCAGTTGCGATCGAAAAATATCCCCCTCAACCAGAACCAGCCGCTGGCGGAGTATTTAGAACGCTTTCGAGCTCACTTTCGATCGCGCATGAACCCCAAGCGATCGCTAGTTGCAGCTTACGATTCCGAGGACAAGCTCAACGAACTAGCTTTGAACTTGTTGAGCAAACTGCTATTTTGTACAGGCACAGCCGGAATGCAGCGCTTCTGGGTTAGCCTGTTTGATGGAGAAGTTGAATAAAAAATGACTATTAGGCGTCAGTACAGTCTGCCAAATTGCACCCTGGTTCTAGAAGGGTTGAGCGATGGATCGGCAGCCAGCCAGTTAGATATACGGCCGGTGCTTTCGATATTAATGAGCGCTGAATGCTATGTGAACGGTCTCGGCGAGCCTTTAAGCGGGGGACGAGACTTTTTTGAAAGCTTGGTGAGGGCAGTCAGCAGCTACGCTCAAGAATTTATGAGCGGAGTGCATTATCCCGATCGCTACGGCCCGAATTTGGGTATGGTACAGTTGCACAGAATTGACGGGAATTTGCACCGGTTGACCGTTCTACCCGCCTCCACAGGCAGCCCAACCCAAATCGATCAAAAACCAGAACTGTCGGCAAAAGTTGATTTGACGACGGTACAGCTATTTGACTTGGTAGAGGCGATCGATCAGTTTTTTGCCGACACGCAGACGCTGCCGGAATTGTCGCTGCAATTAACCCCAATTTCCCGGCGTTACGTCAAGTCGGCCGAACCTTTGGCGAAGCGGAGTTTGCCCGCTGTCGTGGGCGTGTCGAGTTTGGCTTTGGCTGCGATGGCGTTTTTCTTGGTGCCGGTGCCCGAAGTCCAGCGTCCCAGAGATCCGGTGCCGCAGCCCAATCCAGCAGGCCAGAATCAGGGGACGCCGAATCCGGGCGGATCGGGTTCGCCTAATCCCAATCCCACGCCCCCTGCTGACGGTTTGCTGCCTGGGACTCAAACTCCGAACGCTGAATCGATTTCGCCGACTCCGATCCCCGCCCCGCAGCCGGACGCTTCACCTAGCGCCACACCGCAGTCGAGCACTTTGCCGGAAAGCACGCCCACTCCTGTTGCTGAAGGTTTGGCAAGCCCAGATTTGGCAGCCCTGCCAATTACAGATCCAGGGGAAATTGACCTGTTGAGGGGCAAACTTTCCCAGCAAATTGATGGAGTTGTGAAGAATCAGCCTCCGGTTGATGCGGAGTTGGTTTATCGGGTGAGTGTGGCCCCAGACGGGGCGATTGTCGGTTACAAGCCGGAAAATTCGGCAGCAGTCGAGAGATCCGAAACGCCGTTGTCGGAGTTGCTTTACAAACCCGTTGGCAGCAGGCCACCTGCGGAAGCGCTGGCTGATTTCCGCGTAGTTTTAGCACCAGACGGCAAGGTTCAAGTCAGTCCTTGGTAATGGTTGACGGTTGACTGTTAACGGTTGACGGTTGACTGTTAACGGTTGACTGTTAACGGTTGACGGTTGACTGATACCAAATCCCGCTTAAATGCTGCCTCATACCATGTCGGATCGATCGCGCATAATACATCGGCCGGGGCGGGTTTTTGAGATTGTCGGTTTTTACCCACATTCCGCACCCCCAACTGGCACATACGCGGATTGAGGGGGTAAAAGTGAATCATCCGAGACAAAGCGTGAG
>NZ_JAUBTU010000087.1:0-29472 GCF_036705085.1 Microcoleus sp. B6-A1 | reverse complement strand
AAACCTTTTAAGTGGACATATAAGGGTAAAGTCTTGGCTGTTTAATAGTCTGTGTATTTACGCCGAGCTGTACTAGTCAATTTGTATTTCATTTTTTGGTAAAATTAGCATAAAGATATTTCAGCGTAAATAAGCTCTATTTTAACTGAAATCTTGCAGCATTTATCGTAGGGTGCGTCAGTCGGGAATTTCTTTGGGGAGTCAGAGACTGTTTACTGACGCACCTTACCGACTAATTATCGGCGCCTCAACTTAACATCAAATGCAGTACCAGTATTGTTGGTAAATCCGACAGTCCGACAGGGAATGAATTCCCAGTCTCATAGCAAAAGTTCTCTCAAAGAGGACTGAAATAGATCGTATTTTTCCTCAAAATCTACAGTCGGTTTTAACCGACAGCCCGACAGGGAATGAATTCCCAGTCTCATAGTAAAAGTCCTCTAAAAGAAGACTGAAATAGATCGCACTTCCCGTCAAAATCTACAGTCGGTTTTAACCGACTTTCGCTATGAGGCAGGGAATTCATTCCCTGCCGGATTGTGGGAAAAGCGCGTATTTGCTGGCACTAAATTATTACAAATTCGGAGTCTTTCTCCCCGCCTTCTGCACAGGAATAGCAACCACCTGCGGTTTCTTCTTCGCTGCAAATATCCCGAAGAAATCGTGCAGCAAAATGTAAAAACACGGAATAATAAACAGCGTCAGCAGCGTCGCCAGCGACAAACCGGAAAACACCACCACACCCAAAGGTTGCAAGAATTCCGAACCGTCTCCAATGCCCAAAGCTAGGGGAAATAAACCCAAAACTGTCGTAATAGTTGTCATCAAAATCGGACGCAAGCGCTGAGGTGCCGCCCTCAGAATTGCTGTGGCGCGATCGACCTTTTCGTCTTCATGAATTTGGTTCGCCAACTCCACCATAATAATCGCATTATTCACCACAATTCCCACTAGCAAAATCGCCCCCACAATCACCGTTGCGCCGATCGCAGTTTTAGTCGCATACAGCCCGAAAATCCCCCCAGCCAAAGCCAGCGGCACCGTTAACATAATCACCAGCGGATCGACAAGCGAATTGTACTGCACCGCCATCACCACAAATACCAAAAACGCCGCCAAAGAGCCCAAAACAATCAGCGAACTTTGCAATTCCCGGTTAGTTTCCGCCGCCGAACTCGGTATAACTCGTACTCCTGGTGGCAATTTGATTTCCGACAAAACTGCATCCACTTGTTTCAAAGCATCGCCCAAACTCGCGCCCTTATTAATATTCCCAGCAATCATGAAAACTTGGCGCTGGTTAAGCCTTTGAATTTCCCCAGGCGCTTTTCCAAGTTCAATATTCGCCACATCGCTCAAGCGGATAATGCTGTTATTCCTAGCAGTTAAAGGGATAAATTTTAGTGCAGAAATCGATTGAACAGCAGCGCGGTCGAACTGTACCCGCACATCAACCAAACGGTTTCCCCGCTGCAATTGCGTAGGAACAGAACCTTGAATTGCTGTCTGAATCGCCTCTCCAATTTGCCTCGCATTCAACCCGTAGATTTCCGCTTGTTCCCAGTTGGGGCGAATCTGCACTTCCGTTTGCTGCGGGTCTCCATCCGGGCGAAAAGTAGCTAACTTTACCTTCTCATCCAAAGTTGCCAATATCTCGCGGCCAGTTTGCTGCAATATTTGTTCGTTTTCGCCCTGAAGCAGGACATCAACTTCAGCCCCGCGCACTGGCGAATTAGTTAAAACCAAACCCCGCACATTTTCTGGATTCAGACGCAAACGAGTATTTTTAGGCAAATCAATTTTTTTATTCAATTCTTGCGTAACTCGCTGCACAAAATCCAATGTATTGGTGCCAGGTTTCAGCGTAATGTTGCAGCCGCCGCGCAGCACATTCTCAACCGTATTGTTGCCGAACAACAGCCCGCCCACCGTCGTCAAAGTGTATTGAGTTTCTGGTTGGCTGAGGATAATTTTATCAGCTTCTGCCATGATTCTTTGGTTGGTTGCCAAATTTGTGCCAGCCGGAAACAAAGCAAACAATCTCGCTTGACCGGTATTAATTCTGGGCAATATTTCCTGGGGAATTTGACCAGCCATCAGCCAACTGCCGCCACCCAATCCAATAATCGCTACTGCAATGATAATCAACCGCCACCGCACTATGCCCGATAAAAATTTACCGTAACCGGCGGTAGCATTGGTAAAAGCTCGATCGAATGCGCGCAGTGGCCAAAAGTTGCTCAAACCGCTGGATACCCGCAGCGCTAGCAGCCGAGAAGCCATCATCGGTACAACTGTCAATCCGACAATCAGAGAGGCGGCGACGGAAAAGCTGATGGTGAGAATTAATTCGTTGAAAAGTAAGGAAACTAAGCCGCCGATGAGCAAAAATGGCAGTACGGCAACTAAGTTAGTGATGGTGGAAGCAAATAAAGCCGATTCTAATTCTTGGCTACTTTTTTCTGCTTGCTGCATCAACTGCTTGTTACTTAAGCGCTGCTTGCCGTTTGCACTGTTTTTATTGCTGGTTCCTTCGACAATATTCTCCAGCATCACGATCGAGTTATCGACCACAATTCCCACACCCAGCGCCAAACCACCCAAACTGAAAACGTTCAGAGATAGGCCAAAAACTCCCATCAGGATAATCGCCATTAAAGTTGCGAGGGGAATTGCCAGGACAATAATCAAAGTTTGGCGAAGGGAAGCGAGGAACAGCAAAACTGATGCCCCCGCTAAAACAGCCCCGGTTAAACCAGAAAATAGGACATTGCTAATAGAATCGCGGATGAACTTAGACTCGTCGAAGGTATTGACGATAGTCGTACCTTCGGGAATTGCCCCGGATGCTTTTAATTCTTCTAGCCGCTTTTTGATGCCGTCTACAACTGAGATTGTATTCGCGTCCGGCTGCTTTTGAATGCTAATTTTTACTGCTGCTTTCTGATTGAGAAATACTTTAACTCGTTCTTCTTCTGTACCGTCAATTACCTGAGCAAAGTCTCGCAAAAATACTCGTTTTGGCGGATTAGAACCCGATGCTTGAAAAGAAATTGCCTGAATTTCTTTCGCATTCTTAAATCGCCCGACGGTACGGGTTAAAGGTTCCGCTGCTTCTTGCCGCAGCCGCCCGCCGGAAGTGTCGAGGTTGCGGGATTCAAGGGCTGATAAAACGTCGGAAATACTGACACCTAAAGATTGCAAGCGATTTAAGTCAATATTTACTTGAATTTCTTCTTGCACGCCGCCGGCAACGTCAACTGCTGCTATTCCAGGAATTACGTTTAGTTCTCTGGATAATTCTTCGTCGGCAAATACGCGCAAATCAACTCCTTGCAAGGAGTTGGAAGTGAGGGCAAATTCGTAAATCGGCTGCTGGGAAGGGTCAACTTTAAAGAGAGTGGGCGATTCAACTGTATCGGGAAGTCGGTTGCGGATGCGGTTGACAGCGGCGGTGGCGTCGTTGAGGGCCTGGTCGATGTTGCCCCCGGGTTTGAAGAATAAATCGACGCTGACTTGTCCTTCGCGAGTCCGCGAGAAAACTTGCATGACGCCTTCAGTGGCGGAAAGTCCTTGTTCGAGGGGGCGGGTAACTTCGTCTATTGCTACTTCTGGGGAGACGCCTGGGGCGTTTAAGCGCACGCCGATGCGGGGATAGGTGATGGATGGTAGCAAGTCAACGGGCAGTTGCGTGATGTAGAAAAAGCCCACGATTATGATAGCAAGTGTCAGCATGAGGGTGCCGATGTGGCGACGAATCGCGGTCGCGCTAATGCTGAATCCGGGTTTGTCGGGGGTCATTTGATTTTAGATTTTAGATTTTAGATTTTAGATTTGAAAAGTTTACCCAGTCAGTCACCCTGCAAAGGAATGAATCGCGGGACTGGCGACTAAATTGTTTTCGGTCAGGCTTTATTGTGTATCGGGAGTGAGAGAATATTTACGCTCCGCACCTGACAAGTAGTATAATAAATTTTAATAAATTGTGAAAAATGTTTTTTTGAATATTCCTTTAGAGGTAGTCGATCGCCCAAAACGCAGATTGCCAGAAATTGCGATCGGCTTTTGAATCTCTGTAAGTTATCGCAATCAGGAACAGGCAAGATGCCTGTTCCACAACAAATAAACTTTCTTGTGGAACAGGCATCTTGCCTGTTCATAAAGTCTTCTTCCCTTTTCCCTCTTCCTTCTTCCTTCTTCCCTCTTCCTTCTTCCTGACATCCGTTACATCCGTGGAGCGAATCCGTTGCCGAACTTCCTTCTTTTACTGTACTTGAGATCCGTGGGCGCGGGGGTCAGAGCTACTTGTTTTCACCGGCCCTGTGGGGGGAGTAAAATTAGAAACTTGACCGCCTGCTTGGGCGTGTGGCAGAGGTTTTCCTGCAATTAAAGCTTCTAAGTTAGCTTCCATAATACTGCGCGGCATTTCGCCCATCGTTTCAGCAACGGCGCTGCCTTTATCGTTCAAATAGACAAAGTGCGGGATGCCGTCTACTCGATATTTTGTGATTTCTGGCAGCCATTTGTCATTGTCTACATTCAGCATCACAAAATTCATCGGTTCGGCGTATTTCTGTTTGATTTCGCTCAGATCGTTAGCCATTGCCTGACAGCTACCGCACCAATTGGCATAAAATTCCATGAGTGTCGGTTTGCCATTTACCAAAGCTGTTTCTAATGGCGTTGAAGCTTTTGCCATGTCGGTGAGACTGCTTGATGGCGTTTGGGTTTGCAGCCCGAAGAAGATGGATATTGAAAGGGCGATCGCTGTTAACACGATCAATAAGTTTCTGAGGCGCGTGGCGACTTTTGTTTCGGGATTTTTGGCGACGGGGGCGACAGTTGACTTGGGGGAATTCTGGGTCATAAAATAAATTGCGCTTTGATTTCTATGTTTTTATTTTAAATAATAGATTCAGATTATAGCACATTTTGAGATAATCAGACCCATCTCATAAAAATTTGTGCTAAAGGCAGTAATTAGACCAAGTGCGCTAAAACATAAGATAACAAAGATTGTTTGTAAATTACCGAGGACTTGCAGGGTGAAAAAACGGGTAACACTGACGTTTCCCCAACGATCGATCCAAATGCCTGTCACCTATCGACTGGCAAAGGATTTTAATGTTGCAGCCAACATTATCCGCGCTCAGGTGGCTCCCAATCAAGTGGGCAAACTGGTGCTAGAGTTATCAGGGGACATCGACCAACTAGAAGCGGCGATCGACTGGATGCGATCGCAAAATATCGGCGTTTCTCTAGCCAGTCGGGAAATACTCATAGACGAAGATATCTGCGTTGACTGCGGTTTGTGTACGGGGGTTTGCCCGACAGAAGCCTTGACCCTTGACCCAGAAAGCTTTAAACTAAGTTTTGCTCGATCGCGCTGTATCGTTTGCGAGCAGTGCATCCCTACTTGTCCGGTGCAAGCTATTTCTACTAACCTCTAGGCCCTGTACAAAGTCATCGGGAGCATCATCTTTTTTTGCCTGGTTCTCCTAATTTGGCCATTGGATGAAAAAAAACTCTTGGGTTTCCCTAACTCTACTTTTTGTTACTTATTTCACTTTTGGCTGGAAATTATCTGAGTTTGATGTTCCCCCGCACCTGACTTGGTTTCTAGCCATAGCTTCAATTCTCGTGTTGGCTGCAGCCTTGTCCTTCCCGCTGAGAGACATAAAAGCCTTAATTTTGCGGTGGTTTTCGAGTGATATCGGTGCTTTTCTTTCTATTATTGTAGGAGCTTTTGTGGCAGTGGTAGTTTTTGCTTGGCTGCACCTTTTTGCTACTTGTTTACTCTTGATTTCAGCCGGAGCTTTGGCAAGACTCGATATTCAAATGTCTGGTTGGAAAAATTGGCGGGCTTTTGCGGTATTAGCTACCATTTCTTTAACAGGTGTGGGGCTGGGTGGAGCGATCGAGTTTTGGTCAAGGACAGGCAGGGTCGTATTCTTTTAATGAGGAACGGGAAATTCATCCAACCAAATTCTATAACTCGCAACGGATATTTAGCCGAAAACTATCAGATCGCCCATCAATAAATACAGCTTATTTTTTTTCAATCCCCCTCCCCCGGATTAATTCCCGTTCCGCGCCGTAATCATAGCAGTTTTCAATCCTCGTGAGGTACAGCTTGTCAATGGCTGATTCCCCGCTGGTTGTTACCAATGCCCCATTCCCAACTACCCATTCCCCATTACCAATTACCAATTAACGACGAACCTGGAGGGGAACTGAAAACCGCTATGGCAGTATTGAGGTTTAGCCACTGTTGCTCAAAATCTTATTGCCAAAATCCCGCAAGTCCCGCAGCCAAAAACTCATCGCAATAAAAAAGCAGCTTTAGGGAGCTGCTAGTCAGAATGCATGAGGTATTGTTTTTAGAATAAGGCACGTTGAATTCGATCGGTGCTGGGTTACATTTTTTGATACGAGAGAGTTGATGAGGGAATGGACGATCGTAAAATCGTCACATAGCAGAGTATCATTGATGCTAAATTTCCCGACAATCAAGTTAGCGTTTAACTGTCCTTGCGCCCTACAGCCCTTCAGCGGTGGGGCCCTTTTATTTTTAGGGATAACTCAATAGCCGACTTTAACGAATCAGATGAGTCTGGCATTAGTTCTTGTATAAAATCTCCGCATCACCACATCCTCATACTGATAAAAGTTACGCATCATATCAAGTCAAACCCGGTGG
The DNA here is from genome assembly GCF_036705085.1 of Microcoleus sp. B6-A1. NCBI lineage: Bacteria > Bacillati > Cyanobacteriota > Cyanophyceae > Oscillatoriales > Microcoleaceae > Microcoleus > Microcoleus sp. B6-A1. Next base: position 22,772 of record NZ_JAUBTU010000087.1, on the reverse strand, counting down.
ATTGCAAAATATTGGGTGGTTAAACGGACACACTCAGACAAATATCAGTATTTTCACCCAAGTCATATCGTTTCCGGTTGTATCGGAATGATTTAACCGCAGAGGGCGCAGAGAACGCAGAGGGAGAGAATACAGAGAGGAATAATTCCGATGCTACCGGATTTGATATCATACCATTTTAGATTTTAGATTTTAGATTTTAGATTTTGGGAATGACAGAGGAAGCTTGTGGTTTAGAGTTTGCGTAGGGTTGCATTATTTTTTTGAACTGGTATCAAAAGTCCTCAGAAAACTGTTATTTTCTTAGAAACTCGATTTGTGAATGTATCAATTGAGATCGGGCCCGGTTTGTGGTTTGATAACTTTTTGGATTTCCTCGATCGCCCTAGTCGCCACTGCTTCAGGCCTTTCGCCCACACCAGCATAGACTCGGACATCTGCTTGAGTGTAGAAACGCTCTCGCTCTTTAAAAAGGCTTTGCAGCTTAGATTTGATCTCGCCCTCCTGCAGTAGGGGTCGAGCGGTGTCCGAACGCAGTCGATCGTACAATTGATCTACAGGCACATCCAACCAAACCACTACACCGTAGTGCAAGTAACCCCAATTCATCGATCGGGTCACAATGCCGCCGCCAGTAGCCACTACCGAATTTTGATACGCAGACAATTCCCCCAGCACTTTAGTTTCTAGTTCCCGAAAAGCCTCTTCCCCTTCTCGCTCGAAAATCTCAGCAATTGACTGATTAGCAACTCGAACAATTAGTTCATCAGTATCAAAAAAACGGTATTTTAATTTTTTTGCCAAAATCCGCCCCACCGTTGTTTTCCCCGCACCCATCATCCCGACAAGATAAATATTTACTCCCCTCAACCCATCCACTGCCAAATCCTCCGATATTTTTCTATTTTTTCAGGTTAATCGATCCGCCACTGAGGCCATCATCGTCATCAAACTCATCACCCTCATCCAATCCCCAATCATCCTCTGCTTCTGCCATAGGATTTATTGGTGTTTCATCAGCGGGTTTAGGTATCGCCTCTTGGGGGGGAACGATCACCCGATACTCTGCATCGTATACAGACTCTGTTTGTCCCACCCCAGACTGGTTTGGATCTCGATAGCCGTAAGAATATACTGAGCCAGCCCAAGACTTGCTTTTCGGTTCCTGCTGAGCTTCGTAAGCCCTCGGATTTGCCGCTGGAACATCATTTACCTGCGGTCGATCAGGAAAATCGCGATCGTCCCCCCAATCGTCATCACCCCCTTGAGAGCCGGATTTTGAGCCATCTGAGACCCAATCGTCCTCATCGTCTGCTGCTGCATAAGTCCCCGGTTGAGCGTAATCCTTCGCCCCATAAGGGTTCGGAGTTTCTTGCTGGAAAGTCCGGGCATTGTAACCAGCCGACGTGCCGTACTCTGTTCGGTAGGAACCAGCAGCCTGAGTTTGGCTATTTTCCCTATTCATATCCGGGTCAATTTCCTGTTTTCTCGGAGGGGGAGGCGGCGTGTAAGGTGTTCTCCTGTCCTCTGGGAAAGTATCGGGACCGCTGCGACTGTCGCCGCCGGCGCGGTCTCGCCTTGGAGATAGATAATTTGAAAAAGCCAGCAAACCAGAAATCAATAAAGACGTGATAGCTCCCACCGCCATGCTCAGCAGAATCCAGATAGATAAAGGCAAAGCAGGCGATCGAACTCCCAAAAACACCAGCGATAATGCTGGCTCCACATTTTGCAGGGCAAAAATAGTCAGCCCCACCACAATTACTAGCAAAAATACAGGTCGCATATTAAAAATATTGGTAATTGGTAATAGGTAATTGGTAATTGCTAATTAAAACTAACAAATCATCAATAACAAACTGTCAACTGTCAACTGTCAACTGTCAACTGTCAACTGCCAACTGTCAACTGTCAACTGTCAACTGTCAACTGTCAACTAACTCCCTTCTTCTTCCTTCCAGCGTTTGAGAGGAACGCAATCAATCCCCAACTGGTCTAAAGCGCGAGCCACCACAAAGTCTACCAAATCTTCAATAGTTTGTGGATTGTGATACCAAGCAGGAATCGCTGGTACAATTCTAGCTCCAGCTTCCGCCAAGGTAGTCAAATTCCGCAGGTGAATCAAGCTAAAAGGCGTTTCGCGAGGCACAAGTACCAATTTTCGCCCTTCCTTGAGCTGAACGTCGGCTGCTCTTTCGAGCAAATCCGAGCTCAAGCCAGCCGCCAATTTCCCCAGCGTACTCATGCTACAGGGAATAATGATCATCCCTTGGGTACGAAAGGAGCCACTAGCAATATTAGCACCGACATCTTGCCAGGGATGACACCGAAGTTTACCCATTGTGGCTACTCCTGCTTGTTCCCGCCAGAATTCCTCTTGTAGCGTCGGCTCGGCGGGCATTCGGGTGTTCTGTTCGCTTTGCCAAACCATGTAAGTAGATTTGGAAGCGACCAGTTCGATCGCGCGATCGGCTTCCAACATAAACTTCAGAGTTCGCACCGCATAAATCAGTCCCGATGCACCGGTAACTCCTACAATCAGGGGGTAGTTATTCGTCATTAGTTATTTTTTAGTTGACGGTTGACTGTTAGTAATTAGTTGTTAGATCAACTTTTTTAGCATCGGAGTTATTCATAAATCTCTTATCTTCATCTGCGTGAATCAGCGTCCCTCCCTTGTCATCGGCAGTTAATAAATTCTCTTTTTTTTTACCGCAGATATAGGCAGATTAACACAGATTAACGCAGATAAATTATATAAATTCCGGTTGCACCGGCCGTGATTGTTGACTTTTGACTGCATTTGATGCCCGACGATGCTATCGGATTTGATATTAGTCCTTAATTATTTATTGAGGATTGCTGAGTATAGTTGGCAGCCCACTTCTTAATACTTAGTTGCCAGACAATGACAACTAAGTATTGAGAAAAGCTAACAGTCAACAGTCAACAGTCAACAGTCAACTGTCAACTGTCAACAGATTATTCATCATCATCAAAAGCTTGACTGCCGCCGCCAACTGCAACTAAATCAATTTGCTGGCGGTAGTAGTCAACACTCTTGACTTGAACTTCTACCCGATCGCCCAAACGGTACTGATTGCGGTTTTTGCGGCCCACCAGAGTTTGCTGGCGCGATCGATATTCGTACCAATCATCCTTCAGCGAAGAAACGTGTACCAATCCCTCAACTCGCAAGATGTCGCTCTCCGGCGGCCGCACCTCAATTTCCACAAAGAAACCGTAAGACTGCACCCCTGTAATCAAACCCTGGAAAGTTTGACCGGTGCGTTCTTTCATCAATCCGGTTTTCTTCAATCCCTGCAAATCGCTTTCGGCATCCTCAGCAACCCTTTCGCGTTCCGTCAGGTGTACCACGGCCGATGCAAACTCTGTCTCAAATTCGTGGTGCAAATCTGGGGGGAGAACATTCCAAGTAATTTGACCGTGACAGGAGGAATGGTGCAAGTCAACTTTTTCCTTAGCCCGTGTTGTGCGGCTGCTGCGCCCTTGCTCGAACACCGCTTGCAACACCCGCAGCACCAGCAAATCGGCGTAGCGGGAAAGCGGCGAAGTGCAGCGCGTGTAACCCTCTGACAGCCCCAAACCGAAGTGTGGCTTGGGAGTGGTGCTGTAAACAGCGGGCTTCATGGTGTCTTCTAGGAGGTAGGTGAGAACTCTTTCGGACTTCAGGCCGGCAAACTGCTGGGTAAATCGCTGAAAGTCCAAGGGCAAAACTTCTTCTTCGGTTTCGAGATACAGTTCGCCTCCGAGGTTGTTGGAGAGTTTGATGAACTCTTGAATGTCTGCCGGGTCTGGCATCGGCTGGACGCGGTAAATTGCTGGGACTCCCAAGGCTTGCAGGTGAGTGGCGACGGCTTGGTTGGCAAGTACCACCAACTCGGAGACAGCCGACTGAACGGGGGGAGCTGTTGCAAAAGCTCCTAATTCGCCTTCGTCGTCGAAGTGAGAGTTAGCGTCGGGCAAATTTAGTTCAAAAGCTCCCCGCTTGAGCCTTGCCTTTCTGGCAGCCTGTGAGGCAGCCGACATTTGATCTAGGAAAGGACGGAGGGCGGATGATAAAGGGTGATCTTCGGCCTCGCCTGGTTCGAGAATTGCTTGAGCTTGCTGGTAGGTGAGGTGGTAGTCAATTTGAATGACGCTGGCTTGAATTTCGTATTCTAAGAGTTCTCCAGATTCGTCTAGGGTGAGCAGTATGCTGAAGGTCAGCCGTTCGGTATCTGGCAGCAGAGAGCAGCGCTCGTTGAGGGTTTCTGGCAGTACGGCGATGATTTTTTCTCCCAGATGGGCGGCGGTGCCTCGCTTGCGGGCTTCGCGGTCGATCGGGGTTTCTGGCTGCACGTACTCGGCGGCGTCGCTGATGTGGATTCCTATTTGCCAGCGGCCGGGCTTCAGGGTTTCGATCGACAAAGCGCGTTCCACTGGCGGATCGGACAGGAATGATGTCGGATCAAACTCGTTTTCGCCTCCTCCTTCGGAGAGATTTTCCTCCTGGAATCGAGGGGCATCGTTTTCGCTGTTGGTTGTTCCCGGTTCGTTTTTGCTGAAGCTAACAGTCAGAATGTTACGCAAGTCTAGCCGTTTTTTGATGTCTGTTTTTTTGACTTTGCTCGGCAAATTTTCGGCTGCTTTGATGACGGCGGCGGGGAACGATCGCGGTAAGTCGTGTTTGCAGCATACGATGTCGAGGTCGTCAGCGGCTTCGGCGTCGGAACCGAGTACCTGTACTACTTTGCCGACTGGGCGATGGGTGCCAAGGGGGTAGCGTTTGACTTCGACGTGTACTAGGTGGTCGATCGCCTCTTGGAGATTTGTGCCATTTGCGAGCAAGTCTAGTTCAAACAACAGGCGATCGTCTAGGGGGATTGCTCTGTAGCTGACGCGGCCGGTGGGGGTGGCCGTTTGCTTGACTCGCGCGAGTACCGAGGGGTTGGCGCGTTCGAGGATGAGCATGACTTCGCCTTCGGGCGATCGGCGGCGGCTACCTTCTTTGATAATTTTGACTAATACTCGATCGCCATTCCAAGCTGTCGAGAGGTGACTTTCCCGCACATAAACGTCTTCTGAGCCTTCGGCGTCTTGAATTGCAAAGCAAAATCCTTTGCTCGAACAGCGCAGTTTTGCTTCTACTACGTCGTCTTCAGCTACTCGGCGATAGCGGCCTTTGTCTTTGACTAATATGCCAATTTTCTCTAGAGCTTCTAATGCGATTTGAAGTTTGAGTTGACTGGTGGCGTCGTTGCAGTCGAGTTTTTTCTCCAATGCTTTAGGAGCCACTAATTTGTCTTCTGTAAAATTTGCCAGCAGTGCAGCGATAGAAAATTCCATGTAGCGATCGATCCTCTTGTTTCCAGCAATTAGTCTAATTTTGGCGAAATCAGCCGCACCCCCTCGGGCCCTCGCAGTGCCTGCTTCCCAACAAATACGCGGGTTGATAGGTGGAGACGCGAGCACAGCCACCTTGTTTGATCGCGAGGTTTTTTTGAGATTCTCTCCCGACACCGGCTTCGTGCTAATTGTCTGCTGTCTGTCTTGAACTGACTGCTGACGGTGCAGACAACTGTCCCGCACGCTATTCCCCAATACAATTTTTTAGCGTTGGTTTGTTTGCTTTTAGGTCAGCAGCGCCGAGCACTTCGCAAATTAGAAAGCCCCTGTCGGTTCTTAAAAGATGGCTCGATACTGAAAGCGACGGCTTGAGTCGAGGATGAGCCGATGGAGGGATGGAGAGGGATAAAATTTGCATTTCTTCCTTCTGCCTTGTTCCTTCTGCCTTGTTCCTTCTTCCTTTTGAAGTGCCTCTTGCTTCTTGCTTTAGCAAAGAATTTACCGGATCTTTAAGGCAAAATTGCTAGTAGCTCGCTGCTGCGATGCCCCTGTTTTTTTGCACGCGATCTGTCCTTGCGGACGGAGGTGCAACGAGCGGGTCGGGAGCAATCTGTGCTGTAGAAAGTGCAGGTACGCAAACCGGAGACTTTTACTACTTTTGCTTAGTTGCTGTGTCATCTCCTATAGGTAGAAATGACGCCCGGTGCTTGTTAGCTTAAACTGCCGGATGTGGGATGGGGTTTAGTGGCGTGTAAGGTTGCGCGGATGACTCACCTTTAATTTATTGTATGTTGAATAGGTGCTTTCAGAAAATTGTTTTCTCAGGGCTGTACTACACTTAAGTCATAAGCCCCCTCTGGTTTCGGGGTCAAAAAACTATGTTTGCTGAATTTCGCGCCCTTTATCCCGCTGGACAGTTAATTTGTGAGTTGCTGACTGTTCATCACGGTAAGTTTGTTGTTCGCTGTCTGGTTCAGGTTGACGGCAAAACTCTGGCTACGGCTATGTCGGCTGCTGAGTCTGTTGAGGATGCTGAAGACCGCGCCCGGTTGCGAGCGATCGCTGTTCTTGGATCTGCTGCGCCCGATCGTGCGATCGCGACTGTTGATCCGGCTCCGGTTGCTCCGGTTGCTCCGGTTGCTTCGGTTGCTGCTGTTCCCCCTCCTCCTGCCGTTTCCCCGGTTGCTGCTGTTCCCCCTCCCCCTCCTCCTGCTGTTCCGGTTCCTGTTGGGCCGACAAGTGTTCCTCTTCCGGTTCTAGAAATGCCTGTTGCTGACAAATTGCCTGAAACATATCAAAGCAATTTTGTCAAGACTGAAGCGAAATTAAATGAAGAGCCGATCGCACCTGTACCTGCACCGCTGCCGCCAACGGTCGATCGCGTCGAGGCTACTGGGTTTGTACCAAAGCAGTTAGACTCAGACGCTTGGCTTTCTTCTAGCTACGGCGAACCGATCACGGAACTAGAGGTGCCGACTGCTAGCCAAAGTGAACTGCTACAGGGTGCGGCCGAAGTCAGGGAATTGCAACCGATTGCAGTGGGAATCCCCAGCGATGCGATCGAGGATAATTCGGATACGATCGCCCAAATAGACGCCATCCTCAAACGCCTGCAATGGAAGAAAAAACAGGAAAGCGACTGTCTCGAACACAATTACGGCAAGTCGTCGCAGAGAGAGCTTTCTAGCGAACAGTTGGGAGATTTCCTAGAATATCTGGAAATCTACAGCAGAACTACTGAGGAAATCAAGCGGTTGGGCTGGACTCCCAACCAAGGAAAAGATTATCTCAAACAAGGTTATGGCAAAGAAGCGCGGCACTTCTTAAATCGAGAAGAATTGTTCGACTTCCTGCAATATCTCGAATCTTTGCCCTAGGAATTCGGCAACTAAACAAGGCGCTGGAGGCTATTAGATTAAAGAAAACGGGTTTTTTACAGAGATTAAGGCTGAGAACCAAAGATTAGGGTAAAAAACCCGGTTTCTCGCCCCCCGTTGCTCCCGGATTAAAGAAACCGGGTTTTTTACAGAGATTAAGGTTGAGAACCAAAGATTAGGGTAAAAAACCCGGTTTCTCGCCCCCCGTTTATCCATTAAAGAGCTACTTTTGAACGTTAAAAATTAAAAATCAAAAATGAAGAATATTTCCTCATTTTTGATTTTTAACTTTTTATTTAGACGACAGCGGCGATCGGGCGGCTGGCGGAAGGACGGCGATCGATCACTTGATCGACTAATCCGTAGTCCTTTGCTTCTTCAGCGGACATGAAGAAATCCCGTTCGGTATCTTCTTCAATGCGGGAAAGCGGCTGACCGGTATGGTTGGCAAGATGTTCGTTCAGGCGGCGTTTGTGGTACAAAATCTCTTTAGCCTGAATTTCAATATCGGTTGCTTGTCCTTGAGCTCCGCCTAGAGGTTGGTGGATCATAATCCGGGAGTGAGGCAAACTCATCCGCTTGCCTTTAGCGCCGGCACTCAACAGAAAAGCGCCCATGCTGGCAGCCAAACCGAGACAAATAGTGCAAATGTCGGGGCGGATGTGGTTCATCGTGTCAAAAATGCCCATACCTGCTGTTACCGAACCCCCTGGGGAGTTGATATAGAGGTAAATATCTTTCTCCGGGTCTTCGGCGTCTAAAAATAGCAATTGGGCAACGATCAGGTTAGCCAAGTCTGAGTCAACCTGTTGGCCCAAGAAGACGATGCGATCGCGCAGGAGTCGCGAGTAAATGTCAAAGGCGCGTTCGCCGCGACCGGATTGTTCTATAACTGTTGGGATCATTGACGCCTGCCTGCCTATTACGTATCTTTTTTTAATTTTAGCGACTAGGGCTCAGTTATAGTTAGCGATCGGTGGCGTGCGATCGAGAAATCGGCAAAATCCTTAAGCTGGGCGGGGTTGGGGCGGTAATTTGTGGAAGTTGTGGCGGGGGTGCGATCGGATTTCCGATCCTGCAGGCGATCGATTTTGAGGAAACGGACATCAATCAACGTTGTTTTGTGGCGATCGTATCATTGAGAGAAGTGAAATCGCTCGATCGCGGCTGACAGTAGGAAAATGGTCTAAAAATTCATCGACCGAATCACCAGCTTCGAGACAATCAAGCACAGTCTCGATCGGGACGCGAGCACCAATAAAGACAGGAGTTCCACCTAAAATATCGGGGTCGCTATGAAAGATAGTAGCTGCGTATTGCAAAGAAAAGGCTGTGACATCAAGACAATCTTCTTCACTCCAGGTATCACTTTGCTCGAACGATCTGTTAGTTTCCATCGCTAAATCCCCACTGGATTTTTATAGATTATATCTTTGCTAGGATTACTGGTAGCGGGATTTCTTTGATTTAATCACCTCAATTACATTGTCGTGTCTTTTCCCTTCAATAATATCCTTGAGATGAATCTGTCCGTTGACGTACTGAACGTGGATGCGCCAGCCTGAGACTTTATCAATATCAGCACGATAAACTGCCTGCTTCACACCCTTAACTTTATGCAGTCTCGTTTTGGGAAATTGTCTCGTCCTGTGACATTCCTGGTCTTCAAGTTCTGCTAAAGCTTCCAGAAAACTAATCTTTAGCTAGTCATCTGGCAAAATTTTCATAGCTTCGTAAATAATGCCATATTCATCACAGAGAATAAGGTTTTGCGCCATAACTTAAGCTGATTATATCTAGGCAGTTTCTCGATCGCGCTGAAGTAGGTCTTGATACAAAGACTCTGCTACACCCTTATACGCTCGATCGAGTTCGTCGTGTTGAATTGCTCGAAAAAGAGTAAAAATAGCTTGCCCAAAAATTGGGTCTTCGTCAACCGCCAAAACCACTCTTAGTTTTTGAGAAATTCGTAGCGTATAAAGCGAAGACTCGTAACCATTCAGGTCTGACGATAGCGGGAGACGACGCAGCTTGCGATACACATTTGATTTTTGAGTAGGAAAAAGGCTGGCACAATAATTAATTTTTTGAATTACTGCGGCTTTCTCATCTTCATTTAGCAGCGCAATATCTTTCTCAAATTCCCTTGTTGACTCAATTAGAATATCCACGTCAAAAACCGTAAAAAATATATAAACATTATACTACAAACAGCTTTTAATTGTCAAGCCCCTTGCTCACCACTTACCAGCAAACGCGCTTGTTTAACAACCCACCATTCAAATTTTAATCGCCCAACCACGGCGGTACATCCCATACAAAATTAACCACCAAAATAATACCGCAGTCACGGCAAATGCCAGAGAACCATTCAGCGGCCCCGCCCACGGCACAAACCAGTTTTCATAAATCCAACTGTAAGTTGTTGGAGCATTTTCACCAGTACCGATATGAGTTTTTAACAGAAGTCTGGCGACAATACCGGAAGCCACAAACAGGAAAATTGCATTCAATCCCATGATTTCAAACAGCCTCCCCCATTTCCAGCCTCGCACTTCAATTGTTTCGTAGCAAGCTGCTAGCAATAGCAAGGCCCAACCAGCCGTAAAAACTACATAGGAACTCGTCCAAAGTTGTTTGTTGATCGGAAATAAAAATCCCCACAAGTGGCCGATTACCACGCCAGAGAGGCCGCAGATTGCTAAGTTGATACTGGTGCGGGGTTTGATTGGCTGCACACGCAGCCATTCTCCGGTAAAGTAGCCGATTAGGACTGTAACGCTTGCTGGTAAGGTACTCAACAATCCTTCTGGGTCGAAGGGGCCGCCTTTGTACAGGTGTTGGCTACCGAGAATTAGCCGATCGACATATCCTCCTAAATTTCCTTCTGGGGTGAGTTCGCCGGCAGTGTACCCCCCTACAGCAAATACGGTTAGTGCGCCCCAATAGCCCAAAAGCACGGCCACAGCGAGCAGTTTTTGATGGCGGGGATAGAGGTTGAGAATGGCGATCGCACTGATGAAATAAGCTAAGCCGATGCGCTGCAATACTCCCATGATGCGGATTTTACCGAAGTTTTCCACTGGGGCGCTGTTGAGAAGTACGTCAAGGGCGATCGAAGATGTATTTAGCAGCAATCCTAATAGAAATAGAATCGCGGCCCGGCGCGCAATTCGCCAGTAAATATTTGAAGAAGGGAGAAGGAAGGAGGAAAAAGGAAGAGGGTTTTTGGCGGATTCGGATTTTTCCTGTGTTTGTGTAATTATTGAGGTTTCTATTCCAATTTTTGGATGATTTTGAAGATATTTAGACAGCGAGAAAGACATCGCGCAGCCAACGATGAACAGGAAAAAAGGAAATACTAAGTCTGTCGGCGTACAGCCGTGCCATTCTGCGTGCTCTAGCGGCGGATACACCTGTTCCCAACTACCGGGGTTGTTGACTAGAATCATCGAGGCGATCGCAATTCCGCGAAAAACATCAAGGGATTTGAAGCGCATGGGGAAGAAGGGAGGAGGAAGAAGAAAGAGGGAAGAAATAAAAACTACTAATTACAATTACCAAGTACCCATTAGCCCTTAACTAAATTTCAATACCTTCGAGAGTCATAATGACTGCATTCTTCATCAACATATCGCACCTTTCTGCATAAAAAGCTGCTGCCTTATCATACTTGTTGACTTGCAAAACGCGCAGAAACATTTGCCTTGCTTGCGCGAATTGCTGCTGGTAGTGAAAAAAAATTCCCTGTTCAAAATAAGTTTGAGTTTGTGCTTTTAGTTCGATCATTGTCGCCGAGTCGCCATCGTAAATTTCAAATACCGCAACAGGTGTTTGTTTTCCTTTTACTTGAACGCGATCGAGAAACCGGCACTTGTAATGTTGAGGATCGTCTATCCGGCAAAGGGTTTGGACGCTCGCTACAATAGCCACCCCATAAAGCTTTGTCAATCCTTCCACACGGGAAGCTAAATTAACCGCATCAGAAATCACCGTACTTTCCATTCGTTCCGCTTCGCCAATCGTACCTAACATTAAAGTCCCCGTATGCAAACCAATCCCTATCGAAATAGGTTGATAGCCACTGTTTTGCCTGTGTCTATTATAAATTTTTACTTGATGCTGCATCTCAATTGCTGCTTGCACAGCATCTTCAGCCCTGTTAGGAAACAAAGCCATAATCCCGTCACCAATGTATTTATCTATAAAACCGTTGTACTGGCGGATAACTGGGCCAACTCGGCTTAAGTAAGAGTTAAGAAATTCAAAGTTTTCTCGGGGAGACATACTTTCTGACAGACTTGTAAATGAGCGAATGTCGGCAAACATAATCGTCATTTCTGCTTGTACAGAGTCTCCTAGTCTGGCATCAACGATGCTTTCTCTTTTGAGAAATTTCAAGAATTCACGGGGAACAAAACGGGCAGATGCAGCGGCTATTTTTTCGAGTTCGCTTTTGCTGGATTCGATTTGATTTAGCGATCTAAATGCTCTCAATGCGGTGACGACTGTGGTAAATAACTTTTTGTTAGTAAGTTCTGTTTTAGTTTTGTAATCATTGATATCGTAGCTGACAATTACTACATCTTCTGGCACTTGTCCGGGCTGTCCAGTTCGTAAAATAATTCGCACAATTTGATTGTTTAAAATATCGCGGATGTATTTAACTACTTCCAAGCCTGCTTCTTCTGTTTCCATAACTACATCCAGTAAAATTAATGCTATGTCGTAGTTATTTTGGATGATTTCTTTAGCTTCTTTTCCTGAATAAGCGCTGATAAATGTTATACTTTTACCTTCAAATTTAAAATCGTTTAACGCGAGTTTAGTAATATTATGAATTTCTATTTCATCATCTACAATTAAGATTTTCCAACTTTCTTCGAGCGGTTTTTGTTCCGCCTCGTCTTCCTCGGCAAATATTAATTCATCGTCCCCCGCCGCGATTAATTCCTCATCGCCCGCAGCCAACAGGTTTTTACTAGCTTCTGACATATATCGTTCTCCTATATAAAACTTATATCCATGTTGGGGTCTAATAACTAACTGCTCATTTTAGCGGGAAATTCAATCATAAATCTTGTCCCTTTATTTACTTGACTTGTGCAGCTAATTGTGCCTTTTAGTTTTTGAGTAACAAGGTTATAAATAATGTGCAGTCCCAATCCCGTGCCTCCCTGACCTCTTTTGGTGGTAAAAAACGGTTCAAAAATTTTACTGAGATTTTCTGGGTCAATTCCTTTGCCGTTATCGGCATATTCAAATATTAGCCGATCGCCCTCTAGTTTGAAATCAAAAGCCAGAACTCCTTCGTCTTCTCCATCGTAGGCGTGAATTAGGGAATTCAACACCAGATTTGTCACAATTTGACACACTACGCCGGGGTAACTGTCCACAACAATATTTTCATCACACTTAATCTCTATTTTGTGCTTAGTTCTTTTTAGTTTGGCTGTTAAGGATGTCAAAATTTCCTCTAGATAGTTTTTAACATTAAACGTGCGTTTTAACTCGCTCGACTGATCCACAGCTACTTCTTTAAAACTGTGAATCAAGTCGGCCGCCCGCGTGAGGTTAGATAAGATCATATTACTGCTTTGCATCGCGGTATCCAGAAACTTTTCTAACTCGGAACGTTTTATTTGCCCGTTACTGTAAACCTCAAAAAACTTTGTGGCTTTTTCAGCAAGCAGGGAGGCGGCGGTGATGCCGATGCCGATGGGAGTATTGATTTCGTGGGCAACACCTGCAACCAACCCTCCGAGGGCAGCCATTTTTTCCGATTCTACCAGTTTATTTTGAGCCGATTTTAAGTCTGCTAAAGTTTGGGAGAGTTCGGAGGTACGCTGCTGTACTAAATTTTCCAGATTCTGATTGAATTGGTGCAAGTTGGCGTAAAGTTGGGCATTTTTGATGGAGATAGAAATTTGAGAAGACAGCAGTTTTAATATTTCTAACCTGTCTTGGGTAAAAGCGCCTGTAGTCAGATTGTTTTCTAAATATAGAATCCCAGTGAGTTGGCCTTGATTAATTAACGGAGTGCAAAGAATTGATTTAGGTTGAACCGCCATTATATAGGGTGTGCGAGTAAATTGTCCTTCGCGGCTGGCATCGTTTAAAACGATACTTTCCTGGGTGCGGGCGACGTAATTCACAACTGCAACTGCCAGCAAAGTGACTTCTCGCTCGTCTGCTACAAAATCTATCGGAATTGATTGCATGACAGCAACGCGATCGACATCTACAGATCCTGATGCTTCAATCACCCATTGACCCTCTTTTTCGAGTATTAAAAACCCTCGTTGCCCCCCGGCATTTTCAATAACAATTTTCATCATTTTGGCCAGCAGTTTGTCTAGAACTATTTCGCCGGCTAAGGTTTGCGATGCTTTAACTGCGGTAGTCAAGTCTAGCACGCCTGCAGCGTCGTTCGTAGTGGAAGCGCTGCTGGTAGATTTGTGAGTTTCAATATTAGTTGAAATCGAGGCGGAAGTTAGCAAGTGCGAGTATTTCGATTCTAAATGCGCTGCTTTGGCTGTTGCTCCCCAGCGCTGATAGCAATAATGCGCTTCTGTCAAGTAAGTTTTAGAATTTTTTTCTCTTCCTATGGATAGATAAAATGCTCCTGCCAATTCTGCTGCTAGTGCTTGTACTTGTATGTATCCGTTTTCTTCGGCTCCGTCAATTGCGCGATCGTAATATTCCATTGCTCTCACAACATTGCCCAAAACACGCGCTTTTTCTGCCGTAAGTAAGTCGCATTTGTGCTGAAGATTCATGGGCGCATAAAGTGCTTTCTGTTGCAGTTTTTTCCGGTTACTGACAGCGTAAAAAATATGCTCTTCTTGTTCCCCCTCTGTTCCAGAGGGATAGGCGGCTAGGCGGGCTAGAGAATCGTAAAACTGGTATTCAGAAACATTAATAAAGCCTGCTACTCCGTCTAAATATACTTCGGCTTGCGCTGAATTTTCTAGCGCTGTAGCGGTATCTCCAAATAAATAGGCTAGTATTAATTTTTGCAAATAAAAGTGCTGTAGTCCCACCCGATCGTTAGCTTTCAACAGCAGCGACAACAATTGTTCTTCGCTGTATGCTTCACCTAATACCAGGTGTGGACTTTCCAATTTTCCCATCAATTGCAAAATACTTTGCCGATATATTTGATTCCAAGTCAATACAGTTTCTTGCTTGAGTTGAAACAGCAAATGGTTGTAACTTACCATTTTCCGTTCCAGTTGGGGCAATTCTTGACCGATGAAATACAAAGACTGACAAATATTTACGGCTGAATATCCGACAGATTCTAAATCCCCATTTTCTAGCGCGCTTTGATAGGCCTCCTCTAATAGCGGCAAAGAGTCTTTAACGTGATGCTTGCCGTTCATCAAAATGAATGCTACTAAATTAAGCGTTTTGCTTTTGAATTCTAACGCATTTAATCTATCGCTCAAATTTAAAGCTAATTGACCAAAGCGATCGCCCGATTCAATATCTCTAACTATTCCTTTTAAAATTGCTCCGTAATTAGCATAACCGAAGGCGGAAAAAGTAGAGTTTCCGTAATTAATAGATAAATTAACTTGCTCGCACACAATCAGGGGCAGCAGCACAGGTTCAACTATAAATGTAGCTGAAAACATACTGGAAAGCACGCGCATAGTTGCTAATTTGTGCGGATTTGTCATAATCGGCAAGTTAATTAAATCTTCTATTTTTATTTCTGTTAAATAAGCGGCAGTTTTAGCCAGTGCTTGCTGAATGTGGAGGGGAATCGGCGATTCTGGAAAGTTAACTCCTAACATTTTTAGTGCTTCCCGACCAATTTTTACCGATTCTTGGAGTTGGGTTTGCATCGCACAAGCTATGATTCTAATTTCAAACACTTTGATTTTGTCTAGTTCATTTTTTGCGTGTTGCAGGACAATTATCGCCCATTTTTCCATTGGTTCAAAGTCGGTATTTAGGTAAGCAGCTTCTGCTGCTGACTCGTAGAGTGCAAGAGTCAAGTCGTAGTCAGTTTGCCAACTTTCGGAGGGAAGCAGTTGAATACCTGTGGTTAAATATTTGAGGGCAAGTTCGTAAGCTGCACTTGCTTTTGCTTTGCGGCCTGCAATTAAATTTAATTGGCATAATTGAAATTGTTCTAATTGGCTGCTGATGATTTCTTTAGCTGAATTTAGTTGGTTGACGGTATCAAAAATATGTTCTTCTAATTGCTCTGGCGGTGCATTCTTTAGGAAAAAATTGCCTATCTTGAGATGAATCTCTTGTTTGTGATAATCGGATATTAAAGCATAAGCTGCTTGCTGCACTCGCTCATGCAAAAATTTGTAAGTGGCGCTAGGAATATCAGTCACGGGTAAGGAAAATTTATCGGTAAAGTCTCTAGATATTGTGTCTGTTACTTCTGTGCTTGCTGCTAGTGCGATCGGAATTTTGTAGGCGTTATTCACGAGCAAAATCAGACCGGACTGAAGTGCCTCACCGAGGTCTATTGCTGCGGAAGCGAGAGGTTTTTCGGCGATTGTCGAGATAGTTTCTAAATCAAATTTGTTCCCGATACAAGCGGCTAATTTAAGCAGTTCCTGGGTCTTCTTTGAAAGTTTCTGAATGTTATCTATCATTAATTCTACAACATTGTCAGTTATTCCCATTTCTTGTATTTGTTCGATATCCCACTGCCACTCGCCTGTGACATGGCATTTTTTCACAATTTGCTCTGAGAGTGGTTGCGCTAAGCCCGACAGGTTAGGTTCAGCTAGATCGACCACATTATTCGAGGGTGAAAGTTTAAATTCTATCAAACTTTTTGAGGAAAGAAATTTTATTAATTGATTTAAAAAGAATGGATTTCCAGCGGTTTTTCGCCAAAGCAATTCTGCTAAACTTAGGGATTTTTCGGGGGCGCAGTTCAAAGTATCGGCAACGAATTGGTTGACGCTGCTTATATCTAAAGGCGAAAGGGCGATCGCCCTCACAGTCCCGCCTGCTTTTTTAATTGCTTCGGCGGTCAGCATTAGGGGATGATTTGCATCTACTTCCTGATCTCTATAAGCTCCAATTATTAATAAATATTGAGTTCTCAGGTCAGTTGCTAGTAGTTCTATTAACTTGAGAGATGCTGAATCGACCCACTGCAAGTCGTCTAGGAAAATTACTAGGGGATGTTCTTTTTGAGCAAAGACGCGGATGAAGTTTTGAAATACTAAATTAAAGCGATTTTGAGATTCATTTGCTCCTAAATCTGGCACGGGGGGCTGCGGCCCGACAATCAGTTCTACTTCGGGAATAGCTTCAATAATTACTTGGCAGTTGCCGCCGAGTGCTTTTAAAATTTTTTGTTTCCAAACATGAATTTCTGCGGCATTTTCTGTGAATATTTGCCGCAACAAATCTTGAAAAGCTTGGAGCAAAAAAGCGTAGGGAATATCGCGCTTAAATTGCTCAAATTTGCTGTCAATAAAATACCCGTTTTCCCGCCGACTCGGCTTGTAAACTTCATATACTAACGACGATTTGCCCACACCTGCGGCACCAGAAATGAGCACAATTTCTGTATTGCCTCGCCTCATCCGCTGGAAGATACTGAGAAGCATATTAACTTCTACTTCTCGCCCGTAAAATTTTTGGGAAATTTGCAGGTGACTTGACTGATCTTGCTCGCCGAGGGTTATGTGGGAAATTTCGCCTGTAGTTTGCAGTTGAACGAGACAATTTTCCAAGTCGTACAAAAGTCCGAAAGCACTTTGATACCTGTCTTCGGCTGTTTTTGCTAAGAGTTTTATGACGATATCGGAAACGACTTGAGGAATCTCCTTTGTTCCTACTTGATTGATTCTGCCTTCGATGCTTCTGCTTTGTACTTTTTGCTTTCTGTTTTCACAAGGAGAAACTGGCGTTTTGGCAATATGGCAGTGTACTAATTCCATAGGATCGATCGCCTTAAAAGGCAATTCGCCACAAAGCATCTCATAAAAGGTGACGCCTAAAGAATAAAAATCGGTGCGGTAGTCGATCGCCCGATTCATGCGCCCCGTTTGTTCAGGAGACATATAGGCGAGAGTGCCTTCGAGTAAATGGGGATGGCTGGGGGCGGGGTTTTCGCCCGGTAGCAGGGAGGCGATCGCAAAATCAGCAATCTTGACATCTCCAGTCTCGATATTGACAATAATATTGCTGGGTTTAATATCCTTATGGATAATGTGGTGTTCGTGGAGTTGCCCAATAGTTTCTGCTAGTTTGATGCCAATATGCAGAAATTGTTGTAACTCTAGCTGGTTGTTGCTGAGAAAGTCTTTTAGGGAAATACCACCAAAATCTTCTAAAACTAAAACCGGAAAGTGATTGTATGTTTCTATTTTATAAAGCTTGACTATTCCGGGGAAAATCAAATTTTTAAGAATTTCAGATTCGTGCAGCAGTTGGGATATTTGCGCTGGGGTAGGGTATGAGGGTGTGAGAGTTTTGAGGATAACGGGTTTTTGTTCCTCAAGCTGCATCCCTCGATAAATAACTGTGTGAGGGTTTGTATAAAGTTCTCCGTCAATGCGGTATCCCGGAATAGAAATCATGATAGTTGGGGGTAATTTCAAAGAGGCGGTTATACAATTTTAGATTTTAGATTTTAGATTTTAGATTGGGAATGATTGATGATATAAGGGTTTGGAGCGCGGGCTGAGAGTTGCATTCTTTTTGACCACAAGTATTATTAAGTAAGTGAAAATACACATTGCCGGTCGAGTGCGGTTTTTACGGCAGTAAACTGGCTACTATTATAGAGCTTAGCTAAATCCATCCCTAAAGAGTCCTCCTAGATACTTTTTTGGTCGCTTATTTAGTTATCTATATTTTAGTCTTCAAAAAATCCGAAATTGCACTTTGCTATCCCACCAGTGCCAAAATAAACGGGTGCGTGCAAATCAACAGCTAAAATCTAAAAAAATCATGCAGAATATAACTGCCTCAAATCCAGCTAATGCGACCGATCGCGCTTTTGGCACCGCAGACATTCAATTGCTGGTAGTGGATATAGACGGCACGATCGCAGGTTTGTCAAATACCATCCGAGAACCAGTCAAGCAGGCAATTTTGGCGGCCTCGTCGCGGGGAGTGAAAGTAGCCGTCGCTACGGGCAGGATGTACCGATCAGCTTTGCGTTTTCACCGCGACATCGGCTCAACATTGCCACTGATTTGCTACCAGGGCGCATGGATTCAAGATCACGCTACTCAAAAACGGCTGCGGCACTTGCCGCTGTCGAAACAAACTGCTCTGCAACTGTTAGATTATTTTGAAGAACCGCATTTGCGACCGCTGCTTTCGATCCATTTCTACATTGACGACAAACTTTACGTGCCGGAAATTACCGCAGCTACCCGAATTTATGCAGAACGATCGGGCATTGAACCAATGGTGATTAAAGATTTGCGGCGAGATCTTCCGGGGGAACCGACGAAAGTTTTGGCTTTGTGCGAGAATCCGGGCGTACTCGACGGCTTGCTCAGCAGTATGCGGCAGCGCTACACGCCTGCGGAGCTTTATTTGACTCGATCCGTTGCTACTTTTTTTGAAGCTACGCATCCTTTGGCGAATAAGGGAGATGCCGTGCAGTATTTAGCGGAGGAACTTTTGGGTTTGCAGGCGGCGAATGTGATGGCGATCGGCGACAATTTTAATGATGTGGAAATGATTACCTACGCGGGCGTGGGCGTGGCAATGGGCAATGCTCCTGATGGCGTGAAGGTTTTTGCTAATTGGGTAGCGCCGGATGTGGAGGAAGACGGGGTGGCTGCTGCGATCGAACAATTTGTTTTGGGCGATCGTTGATATTTGTAGCACAAATAACGCAGGGGCGGGTTTGCCAACATCTAGAAAAAATCTAGATAAACCCGCCCCGACCCAGCGACAATTGATTATTATATAACTCTCTAGTTTTGAGTTCTATCCAATCCAGTTTTGATGATAAAAAAAATCCACAATTTCGGATTTTTTGAGATTAAGTCCCGTCAATTACTTTGTTTGCAACATCCGAATATTTATTTAACGAACCGCGAAGACGCTAACAACGCATTCGGCGAAGCCGTTCCCGTTCCCCGCAGGGGTTCCCGAAGGGTAGGGTAGGAAGAAATGAAGAAAGCGGGGCGGGCTTACAGATCTTCTGGATGTGAATTATAGATAATTTCAAACTCTTAAAAATGGGTTCCCACAGAAAAAGCACCGACGACTGGCCGTGTTTCGTCTCGGTGCTTCTTCTGGTTCGCTCCTCACACGTCCATCAATATAGCTGACTCAGTAAATTGTGTCAATACTTTTTCCAAAAATTGTTTTTTGAGTCGGCTGCTGCGGGGGTGCTGGTGCGGTGGAGCGAGGCTGAACCTTTGTAATGCAGGGGTTTTTGTCGATCGCCCTCTCCCTTGCCTTCACCAGAAAAATTTTACCTATAACAGCAAGAAAGCTCACACTGTACCTGTACCCAGCAGGTCAGTGTTGAGATGAATTGCGCGTGAGTTGACGACAGTCCTCTGACAATGCGATAGCTTTCGTTCGAGGACAGGTCGGAAACGAGCCAAATATTTGTTGTGAGTTGACATATTTTTAATTTCTGTTACCATCAATATGTAAACACGGTAAGGTCGATGCCATGTACAGAGCAGTGAAAATCAGAATTTATCCTACCGACGAGCAGGAATCCTACTTGGCTCAATGTTTTGGCAATACTCGATGGTTGTGGAATTATATGCTCAATGCCACTACTACCGCGTATAAAGAAACTAGGAAAGGTCTTTCTAAAGCTGCGATGGACAAGTTGCTTCCTGGTTTGAAAAAGGAATATGAATGGTTAGGACTGGCTTATAGTCAGGTCTTACAACGAGTAACATTCAATCTTTCAAGCGCGTTTGTAAACTTTTTTGAGGGACGCGCTAAATTTCCTAGATTCAAATCTAAACATGGTAAGCAATCGATTCAATATCCCCAAAATGTGAAACTAATACCACAGGATTCTGTAATCAAGTTTCCTGGGAACTTGGGGTTAATGAAAACCGTGTTTCACCAAGACCTTCCTGATGCTAAATTCACGACTGTAACAATATCGAGAAACGCAGATGGTAGGTACTATGCTTCTATTCTTTTTAACCAAGAAGATACCCCCGCCGTCGCACTTAGAGAAGCTATCGGTGTTGATTTGGGGTTGAAAAACTTTGCTATAACTTCAGAGGGTTCAAAATACGACCTACCTAAGAAGCAATTGGCTAAGTTAGAAAGGAATAGAAAACGCAAACAAAAGAAATTAGCTAGAAAGACGGATAAAACCTCTAACAAGCGTCGCAAGGCTAAACTTTTAGTTGCCAAAGTCTCTAGCAAAGTAGCTAGAGTAAGAGAAGACTTTTTACACAAGCTATCTCGCAAAATAGCCTACGAAAACCAAGTTATTTGTGTAGAGGATTTGGCAGTTAAGAATCTGGTTAAAAATCCCAACTTGGCAAAAGCAATATCAGACCAAGGATGGGGAATTTTTCTAACTATGCTCAAGTACAAAGCCGAAAGATTTGGTCACACCTACCAAGAAATAGGGCGGTTTTTCCCATCTTCTCAACTTTGTAGCGAGACTCTACTACCCATCCCAATACTGCAAAAAGGATATGATTCATTGGGTGTAAGACTTGTAGATTGTCCTCACTGTCAAAAGCGGCATGATAGAGACATCAACGCTGCAATAAATATTAAAAACGAAGGCTTGCGAGTTTTGGCGTTAGGAACTAGCGCTTCTGCCCTTGGAGGGGAGGTAAGACCAAAGCCATCAGGACGTAAAAAATCCATGAAGGCTGAGGCAATCCCCGTTGAATTGGGAAGCCCACACCCTATCTGTACTCAGATGGGTGTTGGGTAGTTCACTTCACTTCCAGCAGCCAGTCCAAAATCAGAGCGTTGACTTCACTCGGCCGCTCGTCGTGGGGACAGTGGCCTGTGTTGGGAATGGAAACAAATTTCACTGGTTTATCGTTGGCGGCCAATTGTTGATAAATTTGGCTGCCGGCGATGGGCGTCCAAGGGTCGTCTGCGCCCCAAAGTACCAATAACGGACGATCGACTTTGGGCAGCAGTTCTGACGGTTGAGGGCCTGCTGGGGCCGTGAGAATCGAGGCAAACACCTGTTGAGCTCCTGGTTCGCAGGAGGGGGCGTGGAGGAGTTCTACGAGTTCGTCGGTGATGGCTTCGCGGTTCCCGTAGACTTGGCGCAGGGTGTTGCGGATGCGGTGTTTTTGGCGGATGTTGTTGAAGACAAAGGGGCCGATCAGGGGCGATCGAACTAATTTAGTAAAAGTCCCCATCACTACTCGCAGCGGGAAATTCAGTTCATCTGGCCGGTGGTTGAGCCCGCCAGCACAGTTGATTAAGACACCGCCTGCTGATATTTCGGGATGGTTGGCGACTACCATCAAACTCAGCAAAGCGCCGATCGAATTCCCGACAAATACAGCCGGTTCCTGTACCAGATCCGCCCAGAAATCAGTCAGCAATTCTTCCCACAATTCCAGAGTGTAATCGAGGGCTGGTTTGGCGGAAGCACCGAATCCCAGCAAGTCCAGAGCAAATACGCGATAGCCGCCGGCCGCTAGTGGGGGGATATTTTGCCGCCAATGTCCGATCGAAGCCCCAAATCCGTGAATCAAGATCAGAGGGCGGCCGGTTCCTTGGACGGTATATTGGATTTTGTGACCTTTCCAAGTCCAAATTAGCTTTTCAAAACTGGTTGCAGATACTAGCTGTTGTGCAGTCACGGCTCTTAATGTAAATTTTCGTTAACTTCTTTCATCATAGCAGCACAATCCCTCTACAGGCGGCGCCGGAGCAACGCCACACACGAACATTCAACTCTTGAGAAGGATGGAAGATATCACATTAAATCAGGAATGAAAAATTAATAACTTGATTAATGAGTGAGTTGAGGTACGGCTCGATAATTCCATTTGGATAAATATTCATCAAAAACAATTTTCAGATTTTTTTGGAAATCCTCAGTCACCTTTCTACCAATTTTATAGATTTTATCTACCACATTTACAACTACAGACAGACCCTGGTTAGTGTGAGTTTTTTCCTGATAGTTTTGACTAAATCTACACTTGTAAAAATCACTCCTTGACAAGCTCTGGTAATATGAGGGAAGAGCAGGGGGAACGCATCTTATTGAACACTGTTCATCAGTGGTGAGTATATTTTGAGATAAATTCACCATTCAAAGAAGCTACAGACACGCTTTGTAATGACTTTAGTAAGAAAACAGTAACTGATTAATGGTGGCTTTTACGCTTCTGCTAATTTTGAGACAATAAAAATATTACAACTACTGTTTACAAGTTGTATAATAGTTAGTAAGGTATGCCATTCGGCAATTCTAAAATTTTCTTTAACCATTCGTATTGAACTGCGCCCGTAACTTTCAATATCCACCCATGTATCAGCACCACAAATCACGGCACAAATTGAGAGGGTGATAATATCAATTAATTGATGATGTTTCGTCCGCTCAATTCTTGGATCTTC